>JAJRVO010000770.1 GCA_024277275.1 Chloroflexota bacterium | reverse complement strand
GGCGTATACAGGCTGTAGTCGGATACCGCGTCGGAGATGTCGACCACCACGCCCGGCCCGCACAGGTCGGTCAGGGGGATGTCGGCAATGGCCTTACCCGCAGAATGGAAAGCCCGCTCGCCGACCACATGCGTGCCGACTGTGTTGCTCCAATTGAGCAGTTGGCCGTTTGCTCCTTGCCCGCCGCCGTAGGCTCCGGTCACTCGTTTGAAAAAGTGGACTTCCAGAGATTTTTCTCCGGGCCAGGGCGGGGTGAAGATACTGCAACCCTGGGTTAAATCGTACAGTTTGGCTTCTGCCATTATTTTGATGAATTGTTCACGATCCATGATGGTTCCCTTTCATTTTAAGATTATACCTGTTATAGATGTTCAGATGAAGTTTTTGAGTGTGCCATGTCATTCTGAGCGAGGAACGAGCGAAGAATCTCCATGAAACGTTACAATATCAAGGTAAAGCAACTCTGCATGGAGTTTCTTCGGCTTCGCCTCAGAATGACATGATTCAAAATGTTTTTCTTAAAAGCTATAACTCAATCCGGGTAAGGAATCAAGACATAGATTGGCTATGTGTCCTGTAACAGGCGAAAATATTCTGTCCTGGAAATTCCGGCTGTTTTCAGGTTGTTTCTAATAATTGACACCGGGACTTCCTTAATAGGTCGGGATGACTACTGGTCTGGAGATACCTTCTTTAACGTAAGACCGATGACTACCTTGCTGCCGGGCAAGACGGAACCCAGCCGCCAAAAACACTTTCTCCAGAGTTTTCCAGTGAATGAGTGTTATTCTTGGCATGTTTAGACACCAACCGCCACGGATTGTCTTTCTGTAGCTACCCAGACGGGGCTAATCCAATGCCCTTGCTTAAGTTCATAACCTGCTTCTTCAAGTACATCCGCTAAAGCGCCATGATCTGCCGCCGTAGCTAAAAAAAGATCCACGGCCTCGGCTAGAGCGCTTCTGGCTTCATTTACAGTGTGTCCTGAACTCATCACATCCAAAGGCATAGCATGGGCTACAAATTGTTTTCCTTCTTGCCAAATTTGAGTCATATATTCGATATTTGAACTGTCACTCATGATTTTTCCCTCGATTTGCAGGATACCTAAATCCCATACTTCTCTGCAAACGCCACCAACGCCTCTTCAAAAACCTCCATCGGTGGACGAACCAGCCCGGCCCCAATCTGGCCGACACCCGCCTCTCTGTGGGCGATGCCGGTGTTAAGGCGCGGGGTGATGCCGGTTTCAACCACCTTGCGGATGTCGATGCCGGTTGGTGTTCCCCGGAAATCCAGCGGGGGAATGGTGAAATATTTATGTTCGGCAAAGTTAATTTCGTACATTTCCAGGGTGGTGTTGATGGCGTCTTTGGGCGTGCCGCTAACAAAAGTGATAATGGCCGGGGCGGACGCCATAGCAAAAGCGCCGATGCCCGCCGTCTCGGTAATGGTGCTGTCGCCGATGTCGCCGCTGCCGTCCTCGGCGGTGAAGCCGGGGAAGTAGAGACCTTTGGGCTGACCCACCGGCCCGGCAAACCAGCGGTCGCCCAAACCGCTAACCCGGATGCCAAAATCGGTTCCGTTGCGGGCCATTGTGCTGACAATGGTGCTGCCTTCGATGCCGTGTCCGGCGTCGGCCATTGCTTTGCAGGCGGCCATAACCGGGTTAAGCACGGCCAGGGCGTTGTCGCCAATTGCTTTTAGCACGTCGCAGGCGGTGCCGGAGTCTTTGGCTACTTTGGCTACATGCGGGGCCAATGCCTTCAGATAAAGAATCGACCCGGCTTTGTTGCGGTTGTGGCCCTCGTCGCCCATTTGCAGCGCTTCAGAAAGCAAGGCTTTAATGTCTATGCCGCCGCCGGCTTCAATGGCGTCGCCCAGCGTTGGCCCCAACACGTCGTTCATCCAGTGTAAACGTTCAAGCACGTAGTCGCTGTAGGCTCCGTAGCGCAGCACTTTGCCGTAGCCTTCATTCAGGTTTGAGTAGCTTTTGTTGCCGTGCGTTTTGTTTTCGACAATGTAAACCAGCATTGAGGGAGAAGTTAGGCCGGCCATCGGGCCGACAGATTGATGGTGGTGGCACGGCTCAAGCTCAACCTCTCCAGATTCAACCAAAGCCTTAGCCTCTGCCTCATCCTTAGCCTTACCCTCAAAAATCAATGCCCCGGTAATCGCCCCGCGCATTGGGCCGGAGGCTCGTTCCCAGGTAATGGGCGGGCCTGCGTGCAGGAATAAATTTTCCCGCATCCCCGGAATAACATCAAGCGCTTTGCCTACCCCAACCAGTACCGGCTGGGCTTCCATCATACGTTCTGTTGCTTCGGTATTTGCTTTTTCAATGTCCATAGTTTTTTACTCCTTTGGATTGTAATTGGTAATTGGTAATTGGTAATTGGTAATTGATAATTGATAATTGGTAATTGGTAATTGGTAATTGGTAATTGGTAATTGGTAATTGGTAATTGGTAATTGATTATTATGTGGTGATTTTCTCCGGGACATTAGGGAGTGTTTGTAGCCATTCAAGTTCATTTTTATCGAATAAAGGGATGGAT
>JAJRVO010000769.1 GCA_024277275.1 Chloroflexota bacterium | reverse complement strand
CTAGTTTGCGTGCCATTACCAAAATAGAACAATCTGTATAGCTCCATTGTTTGTCATCATACTGAGAAAAAACTCCCCAAGTAGCTGTATCGTCAGCGTCTGAGATGTTCACATAGATATGTTCTTCTCGTAGAATGTGTCCAACCTGAATTGAGCTTGAACTTGAAACTTTTACGCGCATCCAGGTTACAAATTCATCAAACACGGTTTCTAAAATGATCCATTGAGTGGTTGAATTTTGAGCGGCATAACGCTGGGCTGCAATGTGATGTTCTTCTGATTGGATGAAAAATGCAATTAGGGCAGAGGTATCAACGATAATCTCCGACATCAGCTTCCTTTGTATAATTCGTCATCTACATGTTCAGCATAGTTTGTAATAGGCACGCCTGTATCATCTGAGCCAATGATGTATTCCGCTTCAGGTTCTGCAATGGTAAATGTTCCGCATAGTCGCCAGGTTTGTGTTTGGGTCAGGTCAAATTGTTCTACATACTGCTCTAGTGCAACCTGAACCACGGTTGATACATCTTGAGCGCGGCGCTGAGCTTCTTGGAGCAACCATTGATAGAGTGTATCAGGAACAGTGATTTTAAGTTGTCTCGATTTTTGCTGTATAGACATTTCAAAACCTCTTTCTATACCGGCACTTTATTATCCGTTCATTAACAGCGCTATATCATAGTACATCTTGTCTTGTGAGACAAGTGATGAATAAATAAAAAAGGCGCGACCGGTTGCTGGTCGCGCCCTGCGAAATCTGAGAATTTAGTTACGTCAGCTTTCAGTCAGTACGCGCCATCTGGCAAAACCAAAAAACAGGCTAAAAAAGTAAAAAACCACTGTAAAAACAGCAGCCGCAAACGTCATTAACCAAACGGTGTTTATTTTTTGACTGTCGTAAGTTGCAGCAATAACTTTTACTTTTGCTTGATTGTTGATGAGTTGGATAAGTCGTTTTGACATTATGCTTTACCCCCAAAGTGTTAGACTCATGGTATCATATAAGTGGTGGGGAGTCAACCCTTTTTTAGCGGGCCACATCTAGTAAACAAGGCTGAGGCTAAGGCTGAGGCTGAGACTTTTTACCTTAGCCTCAGCCTTAGAAGGTGTTTCTTAAATCGTGTAAACCAGACCGCAGAGGTTTCTGAAGCCGATTTTAACTGTAAGTCAGGTTCATAACCGAGGCAAATTCGCTTAAAAATGTCTCGCAGAAAACCTCTGCGGTCTTTAAGAAACACGCTCTTAGCCTGGAAGCTATCCGGCCGGCAACTTTATTGTGACCCGTGTATACATCCCCGGCACGCTCTCCACGTCCAGTACCCCGCCAACAATAGCCAGCATGGCGCTGTGGAGAGCAAGCCCCTGACCGCTGTCGTCGTTTGAAACCTTTGTTGTTTCCATCCCCACTCCATCATCCTGAATGCAAATAACCAGCCCCTCTTGAGCGGCGACTGAAATCTCCAGGCAGAGTGGTTGGCGCGGGTTGTCATTGCGCCCGTGGCGGGCCGCGTTGCGAATGGCCTCGCGGGCGGCGTAGAAAAGAGCTTCGGCGGTCAGGGGGGGGAGGGTTTGGGCGACTTGCTCTGCTTGCGGCTCAACTTGCCACGTTACGGCGTCAAAGATGTCGGCCAACTCGTCTGTAATAACCCGCCTCAACGCGCCTACAAGCCCCAGTCGATCCAGAGTGGGTTCTATGGTTTTGGGCATCTCGCGGAGCAAATCTGAAATCCGACGATGCGCGTCGGTCAGCAGGGTGATTGTGCCTGCCGTGGTTTGGTTGTTTTGGGTCGACTCATCGCTCAACCTGAGCAGGGCGGCGTGCAGGTCGGGCAAAATGTCGTCATGCAAAACCCGGCGAGCCTGCTGGTCCAGGATTTGGCTCTCGGCCAGGCGCTGGCGTTGTAAGGCCATCAGACGGCGGGCAATCTCCGCGCTGGCGCGGGTGTCTATTAAACGCTCGCCGCTGGCTCGCGCTATCTCTATCTCTTCCTGGGTGTAAAGCCCACCCTCTTGTTTGGGACCTAACAAGAACACGCCAATCAGACCTCGCTCGCTCCAGAGAGGAACCGCCCACAATGCGCCCCCGGCTTGCTCCGGGTCGACAGCGACGCATATAGTTTGGGGGGAGCGAAAGGTTGCGGCAATTTTAGTCAGCAGCGATGACGGGGGAGGGCTGTCTTCCGGGTAAGCCAGGGGACGCACAAGCGGCGCCAGCGGGCCAAGCGCGGCCAGGTAAGCCAGCCGGGTTCCCAGAATATCCTCGCACAGCGCCCTGAACGGCGTAGCCACGTTGACCGCAGCGGGAACTGCCGCCGTTGATGGGGCCAGTAAATGCTCGTATAGGTGCTGGCTGGCTACAAACGGGCGCAGGTGGCGGATGTAGCGTTCGCGCCAGGCATAGGAGCGCCAACTGAGCAAGGCGTAGAAAAGAACCATCAGGAGAGTGGTCAACAGCAAGCTATAGATAGGCCGCACTTGTAGCGAGAACCCCCAGCCCACCACAACGCCATAGCCAACGGCCAAAATCACGGCATTGCGCCAGTGGCGTTGAAGCTCGCGCCGGGGCAGGGTTTTGCCGGTGAAGACTTCGTAAGAGACAATGGCCTGCCCCACCGAAAAGACAGCGACAGCTATCAGAGCGGCGATAATGAGGTCGAACCAGGCCACGGCCCAACTCAGGCCGGCGACGCCTTGTCGCGCATTTATGATAACCCAGGCAATGATACCGGCCACCAGCAAACTAACCAGCAATTGGACAGCCGAAGTCGCCATGAGCCAGGGTCTGGCCCGGTGCCGGGCCTGGTCGGCCATCATGCGTTCCGATGGTCCCGGATGGCGCAGGACGTTTAGGGCCAGGCCGGTGCAAAGTATAATGTAGAGCGGGTAGATTAGCAGAAAGAGCGGGGCGCCGCCAACTGTGGGTACGGTTGATAGTTCAAGCTGTACCACCTGCCAAAACGAGGGTACCGGGCTGGCCGCAACCAGCCACCCTACCAGGCCGATGAGCAGCGCAAAGGTAAGCAAAACCCAGCCGCGTTGTTGACCGGGCAAGTACGGAATATCCTGGTCGCTCCAAAAGCCGGCGTACCAGAGCATCATCATGTACCAGACAAAGGGCAGGGCCACCACCGGAATCCAGCCGATGCGCCACCAAATGTTCAGCCCGCGGCCAAAGAAATCCAGGCCATACCCCAGGATAGCGGAGTGACTGATAAAAAAGGCCCCGCCCAAAAGCAGCCCCCCGCCGGCCAGCCACACCCCCCAGGTGCGACGCTCGGCGTTGAGCAACACCGTCACGCCCAGCCAGAGCAGCATAATTACGTTTGTCAGCGAGACGGCCATCACGGCCCAATCAAGGAAGAAGTGGCCGGTCATTCCCACGCCGTCCACTGGCCGCGCTCATCTAAAACGCGGGGGATGCCCTCGGCGTCCCAGGAGATGAGGCGACCTTCGCGCATGATGATGGCGGCCCTGGTGCGAGCCACCTTTTCGTCGGTGGCGGTTTGGCTAAGTCTCCAGGCGGCGTAAATTTGCCCGTTGACGCGGCTGACGGTGCGCTTGTCTCTAAAGCCCAGCCGGGCCGCAATTTGCTTGTTGGTGAGTCCCTGGGTTAGCATTTTAGCCACAACCTGCTCATTCGGCTCCAGCAGGGCCAGCGGCGAGTGCTCATCTTTGTGGCGCACCTCTTGTACCCGCGATTCGATGGCAGGGTCGATGAAACTGCGCCCGGCTACGGCGTCTGCCAGCAGCGGCACAATCATTTGCGGCAGCAGGTAGTTGGATTTACGCACGTAGGCGTAGTGGCTCAAAATGCCGGAGCGCCGAAAGCAGCGGTAGTAGTCGTCGTCATCCTGGATGGAGTAAAAGACCACCGGCAAGCGCGGATACTCCCGCCGGATAGCGACCGCCGCTTCGATGCCGTTCATCTCGCCCGCCAGTTGCACGTCCATCAGGATTGCCTCGGGCGGCGATTCCAGGCAGTACTCCAGCGCGACTTCGCCGCTGTCGCAACTGTGAACTACATTTACCGCGCCGGTGGCTTCCAACCCCGCTTTCAGCGCGGGGCGTAGTTTTGGTTGTCTTCGACCAGTAGTAGTTTTATCATCGTCATAACCCAAAACATAACAACTTTATGACGACATGTCAAGCACTCAAGTGTGTTTGAGATTCCTCGTTCGGACGCTCAGCGTTGGAACGAGAAAAACTAAACCCGCCGCGTGTTGTCGTCGGGAAACGGGTACTCCATGTAACGAGCGGTATCCCGGCTAACTTCCTCGTCGTAGTAATGAGCGACCACCCGCAAGGCCATGTCGATACCGGCTGATATCCCCGCAGAGGTAAAAATGTTCCCATCCTCAACCACGTGTAGTTTGTCTTCTACGCTGACGTTGGGGAATGATTCGCGCATCCAGTCGAGCGCCTGCCAGTGGGTTGTGGCCCGGCGGCCTTTGAGCAGGCCGGTTTGTCCCAACAGCATAGAGCCGGTGCAGACCGAGGTCAGGGTTTCAACTTTCTGGCCTTGTTTTTTTATCCAGGCCAGGAGCGTCTTGTTTTTTATCTCCCTGCGCGTGCCCCAGCCGCCGGGTACAACCAGGATATCGAGCGGCGGGCAGTTTTTTAGGGTGTAGTCGGGCATAACCCACAACCCGCCGTTAGCGATGACTGCGCCCGATTGCTCGGCCACCAAAAACACCTCAAAGGGCGAAGGCTCTTCCCGGCGTTGTTCCGGGTTCAGGCGCACTGCCGAGAATACCTCAAACGGCCCGCAGAAATCGAGTACTTCTACCTCGTCAAAAATTAAAATGCCTACACGTTTGCGATCCATTTAGTCCTCCAATCCCAAATTTCTTCTTAGAGCGTGTTTCTTAAAGACCGCAGAGGTTTTCTGCGAGACATTTTTAAGCGAATTTGCCCCGGTTATGAACCTGACTTACAGTTAAAATCGGCTTCAGAAACCTCTGCGGTCTGGTTCACACGATTTAAGAAACACCTTCTTAGTACTCCAATGGCATTGCCCAGAATTGAAATTCTGGGCTGATATCGGCAAGTCGGTTTTTAACCGACTAATTGGCTCCGCTTTGATCGATGCCAAGCGTGGTTTAGTCTGTTTTGAACGGATTTGTCATACCAGCCTGAACTTCAGTTCAAGACGACCGTTGGTAGCGTATTACCGATTTAGATTCTTGAAATCCATAAGTCCGCCACACAGCAATTCCCGTTTTGGAAACTGTGTCGCCGATAACCATTCAGTCGGGCCGATTTTTGTCAACGTAAGAGCAGAATTGGCAGAATTAACGAATCAAAAATCTATCATTCTGAAAATTCTGCTCTGAAATGCCCATAAT
>JAJRVO010000768.1 GCA_024277275.1 Chloroflexota bacterium | reverse complement strand
GATTCTAACCTCTACCTGTGAACGCTCTAACTCATTAATTCTATCGTAAATTTCTTGCAGGCCCTGCGCATCTTCCGCTCTAAAGTAAAGGCCGCCGGTAATATCGGCAATCTCACGCAATGTTTCTTCATCAATTTCAGAGTCCCGATATTCAATCCGCCCATCGGGAAAGGGCAAGGCCGCCGGACCGGGTCGAGCCGCGCCAATAGTATACACGCGAATATCAAGCGCTTTGGCAATTTCAGCCGCCGTCAGCGGGTCAATTTGGCCGGAGTTATTAGCGCCGTCGGTGAGCAAGATAATCACTCGACTCTCAACATCGGAGTCGCGCAGCATATTGGCCCCGTTGGCTAGGCCCAGGCCAATGGCTGTGCCGCTATCCAGGCCAATATCCCAAGAGACCTGTGTTTTATCAAGAATTTCCTTTAACACCTTGTAATCAAGGGTGGGCGGAACCTGGCTAAACGCCTCGGTGGCAAAAATGACCAGCCCAATCCGGTCATACTGACGATTGTCGATAAAGTCGTGAATAACGCGCCGGGCAGCCCCCAGTCGATTGGGTTCAAAATCCAGAGCGGCCATACTTCCGGAAATGTCCAGCACAATGGCGATATCAACGCCTTCGCCAGAGATGATCTCGCGAGCGTTGCCGGATTGAGGCCGAGCCACAGCCAGGATAAGCAGAATTAAAGCTACAAAGCGCAAAACAGGCAAAATAAAGCGCAACCTCTGCCGAAACGAAGGCGAAAGGTGAGTGGTCAAACGCAAATCAGAGTATTGCAACGTGGCCGGGCGGATCCGTTGGCGGTTTATAAAAGGCATAAGCGCCAGCAAAGTGGGAATAACCAGCAGCAGCAACAACCAGGGCGAAGCAAAACGCAAGATCATGCAGTCGCCTCCATCTCGGCGTCTAATTCCGCCGGCTCGTCAACCGGCTCAGGTTCCGGGGTAGTGGCTTCAACAATAAGTCGTGCTTTATCTATTATGTTGTAGGCATCCTGGCTGTATGGCTGAAATCGGGCAAACTTTACCAGGTCGCTCTCCATAAAAACATTCAAAAAGTCGCGCACGGCCACCACAGGCGTTAACGATTTTGCAAATGCAGTTCGTAGTTCGCCGGTGGTGCGTTCAAGGGCCGGTATTTGGTAGCGCCCTTCAATGTACCGGCGCAAGCAGTCGGTTACTAAAGAGTAATGCTCCTTAAATTGCTTTTTAGCCGGAAGGTTAAGGCTCTCAATCCGATCTAATTCGGCATAAGCAACTGCCTCCGGGGGGCGAAGATCAATCACGGGCAGCGGCAAGTCTGAAACGCCGGTTTGCAGTTTCCAGCGATGATACAACCACAACCCTGTTCCGGCCAATCCGCCGCCCAAGAACATAGTCAGCAGCAATCCGGCCAAAACCCAGGGCCAGAGCGGGGGTAGAGGTAAGATGGCCTGGGGCTTTAAATCCCGCAGTTCGGTGTCGCCCTCTACCAGAATACTTTCTATTTTCAAAGGAATTACCGGCGACCCCAATTCTTCGGCGGAGCCATCGGCTTTATAGTGGGTTACATTCAGTATTTCCGTTTGATACTGCCCTGGTTCGTACAGGGCAACCACAAAATCCTTTTTGGTTGTGGCCGTGCCATCACCGTTTCGGACCGTGTCCGGCTCGGTTTGGTTAATCACGTCTAAATCTTCCCACTGTTCTTCTAGCCGGGGCAACTCTACCCGCGAGTCGACCGGGTGGGTAACTTCTAATCGCAAGATGATGTGGTCTCCCACGGTGAACGGTTGGTTTTCTTCCGGCGGCACAACAAAGAAATCAACTTCGGCGTCGGGTATTTGGGCAATGGCGAGCGTTGGCGAGAATAGCAGTAGATTCAAGACGGCCAATAGCAAGAGCGTAATGCGGGCAACCGTAGGTTGCTTGGCGTAATGCGGGTAACCAAAGGTTGCTTGGCGTGATGCGGGCAACTGTAGGTTGCTTGGCGTGATATGTGAATTTGTGGGAAAGTGACAAGCTCTAAATAGATTCATTGGTTTTAGTTACCGGCGGATGCGGCGGGCGCGTTGTTGAAAAAAGTGAGTGAGCGGAATAACGTAGTCGCTGTCGGTGGTAATGTCAATACGGTCTACTTTTGCTTTGCGAAAAACGCGCTCACGGGCCAGGCTCAGTTCATTGACTCGCTCAGTAAATGCTTGTTGCCACTGGCGGCTACTTGTATCGACCCACTGAATTCGGCCTGTTTCGGCGTCTTCCAGGGCAACTAGGCCTACGCTGGGCCACTGCTGCTCACGAGGGTCGCGCAAGGTAACGGCAATAACATCGTGGCGACGATTGCTGACCTGCAAGATAGAACTGTAACTATCCGGCGTACTCAAAAAATCTGATAAAAGAAAGATAATGCTCCGCCGTTTTAGCATGTGGTTGAGCGTCTCCAAACCCAGCTTTAAATTAGTTTGCCGGCCTGTTGGCTCAAAGGCCAACAAGTCCCGAATAAGACGCAGCACATGCCGGCGACCCTTGCGGGGCGAGATAAAAAGTTCAATTTGATCTGTAAAGATCAGCAGCCCAACTTTATCGTTATTGGTAATGGCCGAGAAGGCCAAAACCGCCGCTAATTCGGCGGCAATTTCTCGCTTAAAACGGTTGATTGTGCCAAATTGGCCCGACGCGCTGGCGTCAACCAGCAACATTACGGTCAATTCGCGCTCTTCAACGTAGCGTTTTACGTGGAGTTCGCCGGTGCGGGCGGTTACATTCCAGTCAATGGTACGGACCTCGTCGCCGCGTTGGTAGGGGCGCACTTCGTCAAATTCCATACCCCGGCCCTTAAAAATAGCCTGGTATTCCCCGGCAAAGCTGGTGTTAACCAGCCGCCGAGTCCGTATCTCTATACGTCGAATCTTTTTGATTAGTTCCGGTGTTAGCATATTAAATGATGAATGATGAACGATGAATGATGAATGATGAATTTTTTAATTCCTCGTTCATCATTCATCATTCATCGTTGGTTTTATGGGACTTCGATTTGGTCTAAAATACGTTGAACTATATCGGCGCTGTTAATTTCTTCTGCCTCGGCTTCGTAGCTAATTACAATGCGGTGGCGAAGAATATCGGGCGCGATTTGTTTGATGTCTTCTGGAGTAACAAAGCCGCGTCCTTTAAGAAAAGCGTGGGCGCGAGCGGCCATAACCAAATAAATAGTAGCCCGGGGCGAAGCGCCAAAACTAATCAAGGGTTCCAAATCGACCAGGCCGCTTTGGGTTGGATAACGGGTGGCAAAAACCAGGTCCAGCACATACTCTTTAATCTTTTCATCGACATAAATTTGCTGCACCACATGCCGGGCGTGCAGAATGTCAGCCGGGGTAATAATCGGCCTGACCTCTGGCAGAGAAGCGCCTGTCATCCGGTCCATGATGACCCGTTCTTCTGCCCGGCTGGGGTAATCGACGATAACTTTAAGCATAAAACGGTCTACCTGGGCTTCAGGGAGAGGGTAGGTTCCTTCTTGCTCTATGGGGTTTTGGGTAGCCAAAACCAAAAAGGGACTTTCCAGAGGGTAAGTCTGATCGCTAATGGTAACCTGTCGCTCTTGCATAGCCTCCAGCAGGGCGCTCTGCACTTTAGCCGGCGCCCGATTAATTTCATCAGCCAGGATAAAATTGGTGAATATTGGGCCAAGGTGGGCGGTAAACTCATGGGTGCGGGGATTGTAAATCTCTGTGCCAATGAGGTCGGCGGGCAGCAGGTCGGGCGTAAACTGAATGCGTTGAAACTCGGCCTGTAGGGTTTGAGCCAGAGTATTAACGACCAGCGTTTTGGCTAATCCCGGTACGCCCTCAAGTAAAATGTGTCCATCTGCCAAAAGACCAATCAGCAGGCGTTCTATTAGCTTCTCTTGTCCTACAATTACTTTGTTGACTTCTGCCAGCAGGTCTTGCAAAAATATCGCTTCTCGTTCAACCGACTCGTTAAGTTCACGAATTGTTGTCATTTCCATAATCAGATTATCGAGGTCCTCCAAATATTTAGAATACAGGTAATTACAGCCGCAAAAAAATAGATTAGTTGCAATGGGTTGTTCGCAACCAATCTCTTTAACCTATGTGTATTTTAGTCAAATGACAACTTTTTTCAAGAACCAAAAATTTTTTCTGGTTAGTTTTTCTTGCTCTTGCGCCCGCAATGTGGCGAATATTGAGTTTATTAAGGTAAATAGGTCAAATTTGCTATTGAAAAGAAACCCGTTTTGCTTGAAAATTATTAACAAAGATATATAATAGTATTGAATTTTTAAGCTACTATCGTCACAAATTAACTCCATAATTGGGAGGAGGCAAAAGCCGTGGCACGATATCAAATATTGTATTGGGAACATATTCCACTGGGTGTAAAAGCCACAGATGTAAACGGAACAGTAAGAGAGAATTTACCGGCTCGTTTTCAGGAGGCTGTTGAAAACGCTTCAACACGGGCGGGACACGACAGCGCAGCCGCCTACACTTCTATGTTTAAGTGGGGCAAAGAGCAAGAACGAGAAGGCTCCGCCAAGGAGGTTGCGTCCTCTGTGGCTAAAGAATTAGACGAAACCTGGAACGAAGAGGAGGCTCTGGAGGAGTTTAATAAAGAAAACGGCTAACGCTTCGGCTAACGCTTCGGCTAACGCTTCGGCTAACGCTTCGGCTAACGCTTTCCATTTGATGCAATGGATAGCGGACTAAGGTCTGTTAATAAACTTTTAATTGTTTTGCGCTAAAATCTTTAAAAAAGTAAAATGCCTGGAATATCAAAACCAGGCATTTTGTTTACAGAGAGTTGTCACAATCCTGACGGCTCACTGCCAAGAAAAAAATGTCGGATTAGGAGATTTGAGGGTATTTTTCTAACAATATCAATCGCCTAATCCCCAATCCCGGCTATCTACCTAAG
>JAJRVO010000767.1 GCA_024277275.1 Chloroflexota bacterium | reverse complement strand
TCAATGACAAACTGATCTTCGAGCCTCAAGAACAGCCCGATATGGCCTCTATCCGCCGAGCCTGCCCCTGTCCCGCAAATTTTGACGGGGGGATTTTCCAGGAAACTCCTTTGTCGAAAGAGAGTATTCTTCAGGGCTGAATTGTGGGACCGCAGATTAGCACAAATGCTATTCCCGTCGCCAGGGTAGCCGAGAAGACCCACATCCCTATGATCAGCCCGTTGTCCACTAACCCCAAAACCACGGCCGGCAAACAATACGTCTTTCGGGCCGTTTTTGTTGATGACTTCCAGGGAAAAGTTATGGCTCGGTTTGCCATCGAGGAGCTTGACGCTCAGAAGGCGGCTGTACTCTACGACGTGGCCAGCGACTACAACAAGGGTATTGCGGAGTTCTTCAAACAAGCGTTTGAAGAGGCCGGGGGCCAGGTAGTCGCCTTTGAATCTTACACCACCGGCGAACAGGACTTCAGCCGCCAACTGACGCGCATCCGTGATAGTGAGGCCGAGGTACTCTTCTTGCCCAACTACTCTCACGAGGTTCCCCTGCAAGCGCAACAAGCTCGCCAACTGGGGCTCAACATCGCCATCCTCGGCAGCGATTCGTGGGAGTCGCAAGTACTCGTCGAGTACCCGGAATTGGATGGGGCTTTCTACAGTGGTCACTGGCATCCCGATATAGGTAACGAACAGGCCCAAGCATTTATCAAGGCTTATCGCCAGACCTATGGCCGGATCCCGGCCGATGCAGCCGCTCTTACTTACGATGCTTTTGGCCTGCTCTTCCAGGCGATTCAAAACCAGGGCCAGGCCGATCCTGAGTCCATCCGTAATGGTCTGGCCGAAATCAAACATTACCTTGGCGTTACCGGGGCTATGAAATATCAGGGTACCGGCGACCCGGTAAAAAGTGTCGTGATTATGCAAATCAAGGCCGGCGAGGCCGTCTTTTACAAGCAAGTCGACCCATAACCTCAAGAGATTGCGGCAAATAACAGCTATCTAACTCAGCGTTTTTATTTATTGAGGAGGAGTACTATGTCTCAACAATCTACTCGCCGGCGTGTAGCGCTTGTGCTGATTTTGAGCCTGATTATCGTTGGGCTGGTCGCCTGCAGTCCACAACCAAACCAAGAGGTCGAGATCCGGATTGGCCTTATCATCCCTCTCAGCGGCGATCTTGCCCCTGTCATTGGGCAACCGACCGTGGACGCGGCCAAACTGGCGGTGCAAATGGTCAATGATAACGGCGGGCTTGATGTCGGCGGGCATAAACAAAAAGTGGTTCTCATTGTTGAAGACAACCAGGACAAGCCCGATGGGGCCGTAGACGCCGCCCGGAAACTCATTGCCCAAGAAAATGTGGTGGCAATTGTGGGGCCGCGGCTAAGCCGGAATGCCATCCCCGCTGCTAACGTGGCCGAAGAGGCCCACATCCCCCTGATCAGCCCCACCTCTACCCACCCTGAAACCACGGCCGGCAAACGGTACGTCTTTCGGACCAGTTTTGTCGATGATTTCCAGGGGCAAGTGATGGCCCGCTTTGCCGCCGAAGAGCTTGGCGCTCAGAAGGCGGCTGTGCTCTACGACATCGCCAGCGACTACAACAAGGGCCTGGCCGAGATATTCAAACAGGTGTTTGAAGAGAGCGGCGGTCAGGTGGTCGCTTTTGAAACATACACCACCGATGAGCAAGACTTTAGCCGGCAACTGGCACGTATCCGGGATAGTGAACCCGAGGCACTTTTCCTGCCCAATTACCCCAACAAGGTTCCCCTGCAAGCCCAACAAGCTCGCCAACTGGGGATAAAGGCTACTATAATCGGGGGCGATGCATGGGATGCGGAGATGTTCGCCAACTACCCGGAACTGGATGGGGCCTTCTTCAGCACCCACTGGCATCCTGATATAGCCAATGAGCAGGCTCAAATCTTTATTGAAGCCTATCGCCAAACCTACAACCGGATCCCAAACGAAAAAGAAGCCCTCACCTACGACGCCTTTGGCCTTATCTTCCAGACTATTCACAACCAGGGTCAGGCCAATCCTGAGTCTATTCGTAATGGCTTATACAGCCTTGAACGTTACCAGGGCGTTACCGGCATCATCGAGTATAAAGACTCCGGCGACCCGGTAAAAAGCGCCGTCATTTTGCAGATAAAAGAAGGGCGGACCATCTTCTACAAATTGGTCAATCCATAGGATTTGCGATTTTAGATTTTAGATTTTGGATTGGTAGATGTCAGCAAATCCAAAATCGTATTGAGGAATAAACCATGAAATTTTGGACAAAGAGCCTGATGGCCCGGCTCGTTAGCTATTTTTTGCTCTTGTCGTTGGTGATTGTCAGTCTGGTTGGGTATATAGCTTTTGTTCAAGCCAGGGAGGCCCTCAAACAATCGGTCTTAGACCGGCTCAACGCTGTAGCCACCCTTAAAGAAGAGCTATTGAACCACTGGGTGGATATGCAGCGCCAGGACATTCTCTTGACTGCTCAGTTGCCGGAAGTACAGGCTCAGGCAAAGGCGCTTTTGAGCCATAAAGAGTCGGAACCAGAATACCAGGCCGCCTACGCGCACCTTTTGGAATACCTGACGCTGATCGCTGCCAACAGGCCGGACTTGCAGGAGATTTTTATCCTGACTGATGTGGGCGGTAAAATTATTCTCTCCACCAACAAAAGCCATGAAGCTGAATACCATGTCAAAGCCGGCTATTTCACCCAGGGGCGACTGGGTACCTTTGTCCAGAATGTGTACCCCTCGCCGGTAACCATCAAACCAACGATGACCATCGCTACCCCGTTGCTCGACGAGACAGGCCGGCGACTGGGGGTACTGGCAGCCCACTTGAACCTTGAAAGAATGGATCAAATCGTCCTGGAGAGGACCGGCCTGGGGGAGAGCGGCGAAACTTACCTGGTAGATAAATTTAACGTTTTTGTATCAGGAGAGCGTTTTGGCAGGCAGGAATCTCTTCGGGGCGTTCACACCGAAGGCATCGATACCGCTATGCAGGGCATTGACGGGGCTGGCCTTTACCTGAATTACGCGGGGGTGCCGGTCATTGGCGTTTATCGCTGGCTCGATGACCGGGAACTGGCTTTGCTGGCCGAAATGCACCAAGACAAGGCTTTTGCGCCGGCTCGCCGGTTGGCCTTGACCATTTGTCTGGTCGGGTTGGTTTCGGCTGGGGCGCTGGTGGTGGGGGTTTACCTGCTGGCCCGCCAGATTGCCCGTCCCATTCTGGCTATTACCGACACAGCCACCCAGGTGGCTGCCGGTGACTTGACTCCGACGGCCCCTGTCCTGACCGAGGATGAAGTCGGTGTTTTGGCCCGCACCTTTAACCAGATGACCGAGCAATTGCAGGCGCTTTACGCGAATCTGGAGGAGAAAGTGGCCCAACACCGGAAAGCAGAAGACGCGCTCCGAGTCTCGGAACAAAACTACCGCACGGTGGTTGAAGGATCACTTCAGGGTATAACCATCTATCAGGACAATCGAATCGTTTTTATCAATCGCGCTATGATCGAAATCATGGGCTACACGCTTGACGAGTTACTCGCGCTTTCACCAGAGGAGGTCCTTGACCTGGTCCATCCAGAGGATCGAAAAATTGCCATAGAACGAGTGCAAGATTACTTGACAGGAAAAGGCGATGCCCCGGTCCAAAACCAATATCGGGTCGTGCGAAAAGATGGGACACTGCGCTGGCTGGAAACGTTTACCAGTATCATTGAATACGGTGGAAAGGCTGCATTCTTGTTGAGCGCTATAGACATCACCGAGCGCAGGCAGCTTGAAAAGCAACTTCGCCAGTCGCAGAAGATAGAAGCCATCGGACGACTGGCCGGCGGCGTGGCTCACGATTTCAACAATATCTTAACCGTCATCATCGGGAACAGCGAACTCATACTGAGTGACTCCAATCTCAACAACCGGTTACGCAAGGATGTTGAACAAATCAAGAAGGTTGGAAACCGGGCTGCCGCGCTGACCCACCAACTCCTGGCTTTCAGTCGCCAGCAGATACTGCAACCGCAGGTGCTCAATCTCAATGGAGCGGTTGCTAATACGGAAAAGATGCTGCGACGTTTGATCGGTGAGGATATTGACCTGGTGACCACTCTTGAACCAAAGCTGGGACAAGTGAAAGCTGATCCCGGACAAATTGAGCAGGTTATTATCAACCTGGCCATCAATGCCCGCGATGCTATGCCCCAGGGCGGCCGGCTCATCATTAAGACAGCAAACACCTATCTGGATGAGATTTCTGCCCGTCAGCGTGTTGGCGTGGAGACTGGCCCTTACGTAATGCTGGCCGTCAGCGACACCGGCAACGGCATAGATGCAGAAACCCAATCGCGTATCTTTGAACCTTTCTTTACCACCAAAGAGCAAGGTAAAGGCACGGGCTTGGGCCTGGCCACCGTTAACGGCATTATCGACCAGAGTGGCGGGCATATTCGGATCCACAGCCAGCCGGGACAGGGTGCAACCTTCAAAGTCTATCTACCTCAAATCAAAGGGATGGTCGATTCGGTTCAACTGGCCCAAGTCTCTACCGAGACCCTCCAGGGTTCAGAAACCATTCTACTGGTAGAGGATGAAGATGAGGTACGAGACCTGGCTCACCGTGTCTTGCTCAAGCAGGGCTACACGGTGCTAGACGCGCGTCAGGGTGCAGAGGCCCTCCAGATTTGCCAAAGACACCCGGGACCAATCCACTTGTTGATAACCGATGTAGTAATGCCCGAAGGAATGAGCGGGCGCGAATTGGCCGAACGCCTGGCATCTTTACGCCCAAAAACGAAGGCGCTGTACATGTCGGGCTATACGGACAACGTCATTGTTCATTACGGCGTATTGGATTCAGACATAGCCTTTCTCCAAAAACCTTTCACTCCGAACACGCTAATAGATAAAGTACATGAGATGTTGGGTAGGGTCGCTCCGAAAAAGTAATTATCTCAAAACTTTTCTGTAGGGAAGCCCCGCAGAAAGGAAAGAGCCATGCACGAATGGAAAAGTCAAAACCAAGTAAAATGGGATTGTAAATATCACATCATCTTTATCCCGAAATATCGTCGAAAAGTACTGTATGGAAAACTGAGAGCGAAGGTAGGGACGATAATCCGGGAGCTATGTCAGCAAAAAGGGGTGGAATTGATAGAAGGGAAAGCGATGAGCGATCACATTCACCTGTGTTTGAGCATGCCACCCAAGTATAGTGTATCGCAAGTGGTAGGATTTCTGAAAGGGAAGAGTGCGATACGGATACATCGAGAGTTGCTGGGCGAGAAACGGATGACGGGTTTGCACTTCTGGGCCAAAGGGTACTGTGTGAGTACGATTGGCTATGAAGAAGAAGCAATCAGGCGGTACATCCGAGAGCAAGAAGAGAATGACAGCAACCAAATGAGCTTTGATATAGAGTAACCAATTAGCCCCAGCGGGGCTTTCCTACCACAGTGCCCCCCTCTGGGGGGCTTCCTAATACCTCCCGCTCTGCGGGAGGTTGATTATTTGCAAAAAGCCCTAAATACTAAATCCTTACTTGGGAAACAACCCTTTGGTCTGGTATTGTTGGTAAATCTCCTCCAGCCAGGGCTTAATGGCTTCCCCATCTACCAAGTCCATCAACTCATCAGCTAACCGGCTGGGTTCCAGCAGTACCAGCCAACCTTCACCGTAGGGGTCGCGATTGACCAGCGCCGGTTCACGCATCACAGCCTTATTAATCTCAATTACCTTGCCGCTGACCGGCATCCGCAGCGGTCCCACGTACTTACCTGCCTCCATCGTGCCAAAGTTCTTGCCCTGACCACGCTCGCGGCCAGGGGGCATAAGCCGCACGTGCCTGATACGGCCGGCTGAAGCCTGGGACATCTGGTTAAGTCCAACCCGTACCTGGTCGCCTTCCAGCCGTATCCACAATAGGTCGCTAGGATGATAATAGAGATCATCCGGCAAATGAAATTCTGCTACTTGGGCCATCGTTATTTCCTTTCCGATTTTGGATTTTGGTTTATAATTTGGTAATTCAAAATCGCAAATCCAAAATCAAGTCAAGGCTCGATCGATGATCTGCACCACATCCAGGACTTCTACAGGTTTTCCCTCATCCTCGGCGGCGCTCTGGAACATACGCACGCATTGGGGGCAGGCTGTCACAATCGCTTCAACACCGGGAACGGTCAACGTATTCAGCGCCCTGGCCGCCACGTGAGCCGCCAACGCCGGGTAGGTCATCTCCAGGTCTCCGCCGCCGCCGCAACACAATCCCCGGTCACGATTCTCCAACGCCTCAACCAGACGTAAGCCGGGAATGGCTGTCAGCACCCGGCGGGGAGCGTCGTAAACCTGACTGTTTCGTCCCAGATCACACGGGTCGTGATAAGTCACCGTTAGAGACTGTTCATCCAAGGTCAGGCGGCCACTTTTAATCAAGTCGGCTAACAATTCAACGGCGTGCCGGAATTGTATCCCAGGCAGATCAGGTGCATAAAACTCCTGCCAGGTCAGAGCGCAGGAAGGGCAGTTAAAAACGACCATCTGCGCGTCCATTGCTCGTACCGCAGCCACATTATGTTGCCGTAGCATCTCGGCCTCAGCGGTCATTCCGGCGGCAATCAGCGGATAGCCACAGCAACGCTCCGCCTCGCCCATAATAGCAAAATCGAGCTTGGCAGCGGCCATAACCCGTGTAAAAGCTTCGGTGATGGGTTGGGCAGCCGGCGAGAAAGAGGACACACAGCCAACAAAGTAAATCACCTCGGCCTGCTCGCGCTGGTCAATGTCTTCCGGCGCGTCATCCATGTACAATAGCCATTCGCTGCGTTCCTCGTTGGGCAAATCAAAAACATTGCTCTGGGTCGAGATTGCCTGCCACATCTGCTTCAGTTCTGCCGGCGCAACATCATAGCTGGTTGCTTCCTGTCGCGCTGCCAGCCACACCTGGCGCAAATCGATCCCCAGCGGGCAAACCTGAGTGCAGCGCGAACACAATGTACATTGATACAGCCGCAGCATCCCCAGCGTATCGGCCCCGTGCTGCCCATCGGTATGCAATTGATCGGCCAGCCGTATCCTGGCCCGCGGTGAGGCGGATTCCCAACCCACCCCCTGGTAAGTTGGGCAGACGCTCAGGCAATAGCCGCAGCGAGCGCAAACCGCCAGTTCCTCAGACAAGCCCGTGAAGAAAAATTGATCGCTCACCTGGGTTCTCCTGGATATTCGTTTTTACGTTCTCGCCAGCGATGGGCTGTTGCCAATACGCCTATGCCCGGCTTGAACAAAGTCGGCCAGAGAGGGAAGGGCGCTCGATATAACTT
>JAJRVO010000078.1 GCA_024277275.1 Chloroflexota bacterium | reverse complement strand
GCCTTTATCATTATTGGGTCGTCTAAATCAACCGGCTCGCCAAAGGCTTTGGTTTGCAGGAACTCCCGAATTTTCGGCGCCAGCGCGGCAAATTGGGAGGGAAGTTTTAAATCGGCGGCGATGCGCTTGGCGTAGTAGGAGATGACTTCCTGCGAGGTTTGCACTTCGGGAATGGTGTATTCGCGCTCAAGCATCTTTTCCAGGGTGATGATGTCGTAGCCTTCGTAAGTAAAGGCTTCGGCAGCAGAGTCGCCCTGTTTTTTGGGAAGCTTGGGCGTTTTGAATTTGAACACGTCGAGGTTTTCGATTTCTTCTTTGAGAGTGCGCTTGCGAGTCAAAATGGGACTGAGAACGGGCACGGTAATGTCAAAGTCCAGTTTGTCGGAGTCGGGGAAGATGGTTTCAATCACCACCCGGTCTTTGTCGAGGTCTACGGTTTCAAACTCAATGTCCTCGTCCCGTTCCAACTGTTCCACAAATTCAATAAAGGCTTTGTTGCCGATAACGTCCACCCGCTCGGTGAAGGTTTTGAGCGCCCCCCGAAACATCAGGCGCAGGCCCCGGCCAATGGTTTGCTCCGGCAGAATGTTGGCCTTGCTGGTGTAGGGTCGCAAGCCGACCACCACCGTAACGCTTTGCACGTCCCACCCTTCGCGCAGCATTAAGACGCTGACAATGCAGTTGATGGGACTTTCGCCGGAGTCAATCTTTTGCGAGGCTTGCCGGGCGGCGTCAACATCTCTTTTGGACACTTCCCCTTTTCTGTCGGTGTGGATGACCAGCAGTTTGTTGCCCGCAAATTCGCCGGGATATTTGGCGCGGAGATAGTCGGCCACGTCGTCGGCGTCTTTGGTGCTGTTCATCATCACAAACAGCACCGGCTTGCGCTTGAGCGGAGGCGGGGCCAACTGGTCGCGATATTCGCGCCAGCGTTCTACCCCGGCGGTCAGATAGCTTTGATAACGCACGCTGGCAATATCCGAGGGCGCTTCTTTAATCCCCTGGGCAATGCCTTTAAGGGGGCGTTTGGTGACGTTATCCAAAATAGCTTGCTTGAGGGGGTAGTCGAAAATTACCCAGGTAAAGAGGGAGCCTTTGCTGTAGCGAGGGGTAGCCGACACATCGAGTTGGATGACGCCGACCCCCTCCCCTGACCCCTCCCCCGAAGACGGGGGAGGGGAAATCGCCTGGTGCAGGCGGCGAATGGTTTTGTTCCATTCGTTGTCTTCGTCGTGGGTGTGGTGGGCTTCGTCGTTGGCAATAAAGAGCGGCCCGCCCCGCTTGATGAGGCGCTCGGCAAAGTTATCGGGCCGGCTGATGTTGGCCGGGGGTTGGGGGCCAAGCATAGCAGTCATTATATCTACTTCGTTGCTGTTGGCGTTATCTTCGCGCTCGTAAAGCTGTTGGATGTTGGTTAAATACAACGCTCCTTCTGACCCGGCCCGTTCACCATCGCCCCGCATGTAAAATTCTACATCCCAAAATATCTTTAGAGCCGGGGGAATAATGGGGTCGGTGCGAAAAACAGCCCCGCCCGCAAAATCGGTGCGGAGGCGCTCAAAGACAATCACGTTGGGGGCAATTATCAGGCTGGTCTTGGCGTAGGTTTGCTCATCTTCCAGCACAGCGTTGAAGTATTGCCAGGCCACGGCCAAAGCCAGGACTTTGGTTTTGCCGCTGCCGGTCGCCATTTTGATGCAGTAGCGGGCGAAGTCATCATATTGCAACAGGCGCAACCCCCCCTTGGTCCCCCCCGCAGACGAGGGGGAGATGTTGGCGTAGGTTTCAATTAAATCTTTGTGCCGCCGCTGACCGGCCACTTCGTACAGGTAAATCAGGGTTTCGATGGCTTCGCGCTGAAAGGGATAGTATTGAAATTTGTCGCCGCGCGACGTGCGGTGGTCGGTGCGAAACCAATAGTTGAGCAGGGTTTGGCTGGTTTTGGCAGCCCCTTTGTAGCCGTCATCCACCCATTGCCGCACGACTTGCCGAATGGCCGGGACGCAGGGGGCGGTTTTGAGGGAGAGTTCAAAGAGGGAGGGTTGGGCCGGGTTGTGTTTTTTTTTGCGGGGCATTGGGCCTCCTTAAGAGCAGAATTTGCGGAATGGGAGAATTTTTAGATTTTTATTCTATCATTCTGTAGATTCTGCTCTGACCTTATATTCTGATAAACATAATCTCTAAACGCACAGCATCAAAGTTGGCTAGAATACCTAGCTGAACATTAGATAATGCCATCCATCGCTTCAAATTATCAAGATGAATGTCTTGAAGATTGCCAATAGCAACTGGGAAGAGGATGATTTTCCCTTCGACCAGAACGTTGGCAAAAGCTACGTCTCCGATGATTTTGTTTTTGTAAGCCACCTGGATACGCTTGGCCGGCTTGACCGTCAGGCCACGCAGTTTCAACTCACGATAACAAGCGTTGGCGTAAATTCGGTAGACAAATCCTGCGCCTAATATGTGATGAACTTCATACAACCCGCCTACAATTTCATAAGCCAAATCAGGATACAGCCAATCGGCGGCGGGGGTTACAATATTATTCTGGGGTAGCTCAGACGGCTTTTTAGCCGGGTCAAAATAGAGACGGTGAAATTCGGGTTCCGGGCCGCCAAAGTTGAGCAGCAGCCCCGTGAGCTTGCCGGCTGTTTTGACGTAGGATATACATTGCGCTTTGTGCAGCCGGGTCAATTTGTCAACTGCTTTGTTTTCAACAACAATCTCTCCGCCAATGAACAAATCTAACTGCTGCCAGCCAACACGATAATTTTTGTAGGTGATTTCGTATTTGTCTTGCCGGGTAACCGACATACCCCGTTGTTCAACCTCCTCCATCATCGCCGCTTCGTAGATATATTCCGGGAATGTGCGTGAAGTGTGGTTAAAAACCTCGTAGTAGGCTCCGATGATGGTGTGGCTGCCGTCGTTGAATTGCGTTTTTTTCATTTGGGTCTGTGGTCTTTGCTTTTACATTTTGTTGTTATGGCTGTGATAAGAGCAGAATTTGCAGAATGATAGAATAAAGATTCTCCCATTCCGTAAATTCTGCTCTCACTCCACCGCCACCCTCAACGTCTTTGTTGTATCATTCCCCAAAATGTCAATCACCTTGACCATAATAGTGTACTCGCCCGGCGCGCTGTATTTGTAACCGGCCCGCAGACCCAGCGATTTGTCTTTGCGGGTGCGGTAGGTTTGCCACATGTTGTGGAAGGTATCACCCTTGTTGTCCCAATCGACCGCCCAATAATCTATCCACTGCGACCAGTGGGTGATGGCCGCATGCACATCGGCGGGGACGTCATCCGGGGGGATGACAAAATCGGTCAACTGTAGCGACACCCCTCGCGGGTGACTTTGGGCTGCCTCCACCGCGAGGGCGGCCAGTTCAAAGAATTTGATGTCGCCCTGCTCCACGGCCTTTTTTTCCAGCACCTCGCGGGGGATGCGTAGAAAACGCATGTTGATGTTGGCCTCGGCGGCCTGCTGTTTGGCGACTTCGTTGAGTTCAAAGGCAAAGTCCCAGCCCAGCACATCAACCGCGCTTTCGCTGGGGGCATCCGCGCCGGTGCCGGTAGCTTTGTGAAACTCGATGGCGATTTGCCGGATGTCGCTGACCGAGACCGGCGAATCTACCGCGCCGATATGCACCATCCGGCCCCGTTTAAGGCCGTGCAGCCAGGCGTAACCCTCGATGGGCCGGGCGTTGTAAAGCTCCAGAATAAAGCGGCGATAGTGGGCTGTCACGTTGGCCGCCTGCTCCGGCCCGCCGAACTCCGCCGCTTGCCAGGCTTGCCGCTCGTATTTGCCCAAATTTTGCACCACAAAGGGCTTGACGTTATCAATGCTCAACAACCGCTTGCGGGCGGTGTGGATGGCAAAGCGGCCCAAATCGCAGGTAATCCAGCGCCGGTTGAGCTTTTCCGCTACGGCGGCGGTAGTGCCGGAGCCGCAGAAGCAGTCGAGGATGAGGTCGTTTTCGTTGGAGGACAGAGCGATGATGCGTTCTAATAGTTTCTCCGGCTTTTGGGTTGGATACCCCAGTGCCTCCCCAGATTTGTGAATACCCCGAACCATACCAATGTCAGTCCAAATATCTTGTAGTGGAACACCTTTGCTTTCATTCAGATAGCGTTTTTGATAAACCATACCGCTCTTACTGTAAGAAAGCCTGTCTTGTTTCTCCAATTCCAACATTGTTTCATAACTATATCGCCAAGCGCGAGTAATCCCTTTCCACTCAAATACTGGATTCCCCTTTGCTGCACCACCTGGCCCAGTTATGTCCGCTTTGTTATACCGTCGTCCTGTTCCCTCCTCGATATGTCTGTACCACTTCTTTACAGTAGACTCAGGTAAATCAGTGTATTGCATATTCCATATCTGATTGTTTTGCGATTTTGCATACAACATCAAGACATCGTGTATCGGCCCTAGATGTTTCGCCCCTTGCCCTATATTGCTGTGTGCATCTGACCTTTTCCAAATGACCTGATTAATATGATTATCTGGCCCGAAAACTTCATCCAAAATCAGCCGAACATAGTGATTCATATTTGAACCAATATGAACAACAATTGAACCCGACTCAACGAGTAATTCATGCAACAGTACTACTGTTTCGTAAAACCATTCTAGGTAAGAGTCGATTCCCCGGCCCCATGTGTCCCGATAGGCTTTTTGTTCGATGATGCTGGCCTCTTTGGTAAATTGTTCATCCTCAACTGTGACCTGAAACGAAAAATCAGCCCCGGTAGCAAAGGGTGGGTCAATGTAAATCAGGTCAACCTTTCCGGCAAACTCATCGAGCAGGGCGGGCAGGACGTACTTTTTATCGCCCCAAATGAGGCGGTTGCGCCATTCGGCGGGGCGGCCGGCGCTGAACATGTCCAGGGCCAGTTGGCGTTGCTGGGCGCTCTCGTTGACGGTTTCTACGGTTTGAAAGGGGAGCTTGAGTCGCGGCGGG
>JAJRVO010000766.1 GCA_024277275.1 Chloroflexota bacterium | reverse complement strand
AGTCGGTTATCATATTAGGAAAATGCTGTTTCTGAAAATACTCGCTGTAAGTTACCTGCTTTATCAGGATAGTTACCCATATTATTGGGGTGTACAATTTCAGTTACAGTATTTCTTAGATCCATAACCGACTTCCAGAGCGACGGAGGAGGAATAATCTAATGAGTGAAGAGAAGGTAATTATTCGCATTAAACGGCGAGACCGGACGATGGTTTTTCCGGTCAATGAACGGGACAGACTACGTGACTTGTTGAGAGATCGCATTTGGTGGGACCGCCGGAGTAATCGCTGGGCCGGTCGCGGAGATGTGGAAGAATTGAAAGAAATTCTGGAAGAGGCCGGTTACGAGGTTAAACTTACCGGGCCAAAGTAAACGCAAAAAAGCCGAGGTTCAGAACCTCGGCTTTTTTGCGTTTAAATAAAGTAAAAACGTTAATCTTCTGTTTCTTGAGCTTCAGTGATAACTTCAGGTTCGGCGCTAACTTCTGCGGCTTCTTCTTCCCCTTCTTCCAGGGCCTCTAACTCTTCAACCTTGCGCGGCGGCTCAATTTGAACAATCAACGATTCAGGGTCGGACAAGATTGTAATAGTATCGGGCACGCTCAAATCGGCTACGGCTATGGAACTGGTCAGTTCGGTCAGCGATTCTACATTCACCTCGATGGCCGAGATAAGGTCTGAAGGCAGACACTCAATTTCCAGTTGATCCAGGCCCTGAATTAGAACCCATCCCAAATCTTGTACTGCGGGCGATACACCCTCTATTATCAAAGGCACCTGGGCAGTGACCTTCTCATCCATCCTGACTGCATAGAAATCAACATGAAGGTAATTGCGTTTAATAGGATCACGTTGAATATCACGGGCCAGAGTCATATGTGCTTTTTGGTCGCCAACCTGTAAAGAAATCAGTTGGTGAGTGCCGGCAACCGACAAAACCTTACCCAACGAGCGTGCGTTAACCTGAACAGGTTTGGCTTCTACATTTTTGCCGTAAATAACAGCAGGCACCAAACCTTGTCGACGTAAATCCTTTATACCTCGTTTAACCACTTGACGCGGTTCTGCTTTCAGTTCAAGCGCTTCCATAATCTTTTATTACTCCTTAAATACTATTTACAAAGAAAAATCGCCTCACGTAACGTTTTCGCGGCGATTAATATTCTAGCTTAACCGAAACAACTTGCCTATTTTAGTGATGAATACCGCTTTCGTCAAATTTTAGAGTCTGTCCAAATCTCATTAGTTGTTGACGAAGTCAATTGTTATGATTATACTAAATCCTATGAAAACAACCGCCCAAAACAGCAGTAATTTACTGATAAAAGTTGAAGAAGCGCTCAATACTATTTTGAGCAAAGTGACGCCGGTTGAGACGGAACTTGTTTCCCTGTCGCAAAGTTTTGGCCGGGTTTTGGCTGAACCGATTGTCTCTCAGGTTAATGTGCCTCCCTTTGCCAACTCTGCTATGGATGGCTACGCTATTGTTGCCGCAGACAGCAAAGACGCATCTAAGAAGTCCCCAATTTTACTTAAGGTCATTGACCATATACCCGCCGGAGCGACGCCATCCAAAGAAGTTAGCGTCCAGACCGCAGCCCGGATTATGACCGGCGCTCCGATGCCTGCCGGGGCCGATGCAGTGATTCGCTTTGAAGAAACCAGCGAGCATATTCCCGCCGATGGTCTGTCTGAGGATGAAGTGTTGCTGTATGGTTCCGTGCAACCAGGAGATAACGTGCGACTGGCCGGCGAGGATATTAAAGCCGGTCAAACCATCCTAAATACCGGACGCCGGTTGCGCCCGCAGGATGTTGGCGTTTTGGCGGCTGTGGGTCAGGCGCAAGCAGTGGTTTATCGCCGGCCCCGCGTGGCTATTTTGGCTACGGGAGATGAACTGGTTGACATAGATGAGCCAATTGAGCCGGGTAAAATCCGCAACTCTAACGAGTATGTTCAGGCGGCGATGGTTGAAAAGTATGGCGGCGAGGCGATAACGCTGGGCATTGCCCGCGATACGGTTGAAGATTTAACCGCAAAAATCCACGCGGGATTGACCCAAAACGTTGATCTCTTCCTGACTTCGGCCGGCGTGTCGATTGGCGATTTTGATATGGTTAAAACCGTGCTGGCCGGTGAGGGCGAGATGCAGTTTTGGCAAGTTGGCATTAAGCCGGGCAAGCCCCTGGCTTTTGGTATGTTGCATAACCAAAACGCCGATAGCCGGTTGTCCGCTTCTGTGCCGCTCATTGGTTTGCCCGGAAATCCTGTGGCGGCTATGGTTGCCTTTGAAGTTTTTGCCAGACCGGCCATCCTTAAATTGAGCGGACAATCATCTTGGGAAAAAACCACAATCACTGCCACACTGGACGAAGATGTAACCAATAGCGGGCGACGCCATTACATGCGGGCCTTTGTGTATCCAGACGAAAACGGGTATCGGGTGACCACGCGAGGCAGCGGCGTACAGGTGCAGGGGTCTGGTATTTTAACGTCGATGGTGTGGGCAAATGGGTTGGTTGTTGTGCCAGAAAGCGTAACGAATCTTCCGGCTGGCGCGTCAATTCAGGTGTGGATTCTTGACTGACTGCCTTGAATTGGCTAAACTTTAGACAGAATTTTTGGGTGTTTGAAAGTAATCGGGTTTGCTGGAGAGAGTGGGCGCAAACGTAGATTAACCGAGACACGTACGGTAAAATATTACAATTCAAATTTATACAAGTTGAGAGGTAATAATGGCTACAAGAATCATCTGCCGTGCAAAAGATTGCATCTTCTGGGAAAACAGATTGTGTACGTCAGAGGAAATTATATACGATCCTGATGACGGCTGCCTAACTTTTGAAGTATTGGATGATTTAGTTGAACTTGATGATGACGCATTGCTTGATGACGAATTGCTTGATGACGATGACGACGATGATTTATGGGATGACGACGACGATCTCTTCCTGGATGACGATCTCGACGATGACAAATGGCAACTCTAAAGCATAAATTTGGTATTGGGACGAGGCAACTCGGATTGAAGGTTTCGGAATGATTTTTTCCGAAGTTGCCTCGTCTTTACTTTTTATATCAAACAAGGTTGCAAGGTTGCAGGGTAGCAGATACGGCAATTTGCAACCTTGCTACTCTGGAACCTTGCCCGATTAATTTTTTATGGATGTAACAGCCCAAGGCGCTACAACCCCGCCAAAGCTGCCGCCAAATCAGTCTGCAAATCATTTATGTGCTCAATACCCACTGATAGCCGCACCAGAGCCGGATTGACGGCAATTTCAGAATCGGCTGATGAGGCGTGGGTCATACCAATAGGCACTTCAATTAGCGATTCTACCCCGCCTAACGAGACTGCCAGGGTGAAGAGTTTGGTTTTTTTGACCAACTTCCGCGCGGCAGATTCGCCCCCTTGCATAATAATAGAAATCATTCCCCCAAAACCGCGCATTTGGCGTTTAGCCAGTTCATGCTGTGGATGGTCCGGCAACCCGGGATAGATAGCCCGTTCAATGGCCGGATGGTCCGACAGCCATTGCGCCAGAGCCATTGCGTTTTGACAATGGCGCTCCATACGCAGGGCCAGCGTTTTGATTCCCCGCGACGCCAGCCAGCAATCTTGCGGAGCGGGAATAGACCCGGTGGTGTATTGTATCAAATGAAGTTTTTCATAAAGCTCCGCATCATTAAGCGCCAACGCGCCCATAATAACATCGGAGTGACCGCCCAGATATTTGGTGACGCTGTGCATCACAATATCCGCGCCCAGGGTGAGGGGTTGTTGCAGATAGGGGCTGGCAAAGGTGTTGTCCACGGCGACCAGTATATTGTGAGCATGCGCTATCTCTGCTACGGCGGCAATATCGGCTAATTTTAGGTTGGGATTAGTTGGCGTTTCCAGCCACACCAGTTTGGTGTTTGAGCAAATGGCCTGTTGCAGCGCATCCGGCTCAGTCAGGTCGACAAAAGTGACTTCGATTTTATTTGGTATGAGGATATCGTTAGCTAGTCGATAAGTGCCGCCGTAAACGTCGTCCCCAATTACAACGTGGTCGCCGGAATGCAGCAGGCTCATAACGTTATTGGTGGCGGCCATGCCTGAGCTAAAGGCCAGGGCGTGATTGTCTTGCTCTAAAGCAGCCAGGTTAGTTTCAAGCGCGGTTCGGGTGGGGTTGTCGACACGGGAATAGATGTAGCCCTGATTTTCGCCGATGTCCATTTGAACATAAGTTGAGGTTTGGTAAATGGGGGACATAATGGCCCCGGTGGTTGGGTCTGGTTCTTGGCCGGCGTGAATGGCCAGAGTTTCTATTTTGTAGTTGTTGTTCATTAATAAATGCTCCTGTGACACCATTTTGGATTTTGGATTAGGGACTCTCTTCCACTCCCCTGCTCCTGTAAGCGAAGGCGCTTCGACAGTTGAGGAGTGCAGAATTTATTCTGCCAGCGGCCCAAAAGCGGAATAAATTAGCAGCCCAACCGGGCTGCAATGAGTAACAGAAATATTCTGGTGCGATACTATAATGACCCATTTTCGAAAATCAAATCCTGACAGCAAAATCTAATTTGAAAAACGCTTGGGAGTTCGTGTATAATTTAGTGACCAATGAGTGTGTTTCATTGGACACGGGAATTAACTTTAGACTTTTGACAAATGACCAACGACGGACGGTGAAAAAAGCGTAATATTCAGGCTTGTTCATTTGTCCACCGTCTATCGTCTTTTGTCAGGTGGAAAAGGGCCAACCACATTGGGCGCCATCCCGAACAAAGAAACGTGTATAATAGAAATCTAACATTTTTGTAGTAAACTTTTCTTACAGAATGTGAAATTTAAGATAAGGAGATTAATTTTATGTTTTTCTTCGATCCCATTTTTTTACTCTTTATGATCCCATCCATAATTCTGGGGGCCATTGCGCAATCGGCTGTAAAAGGCAAGTTCAATAAATACGCCCAAGTCAGAACATTCCGCGGATTAACCGGCGCTCAAGTTGCGCGTGAGATTTTGGAGATAAATGGTTTGTATGATGTGACCGTTGAAGAGACACAGGGCTTTTTAAGCGATCACTACGATCCCCGTAACCGTACGCTGCGCCTCTCGCCGCAAGTGTACCGAGTACCTTCTGTGGCCGCAGTTGGCGTGGCCGCGCACGAAACCGGCCATGCGCTGCAACACGCCAAGGGATATATGCCGCTGCAAATACGCAGCTTTATGGTTCCGGCGGTTCAGTTTGGCAGTAGTCTGGCTCCGTGGATTATTATGGGCGGCATTATGCTGGAAGCTATACTTAGAATGAGTAGCCTGGGAATGATTGTGGCCTGGTTTGGCGTAGGTTTGTACGCTCTGGTTGCAACGTTCTCAATTATCACCCTACCCGTAGAGTTGGACGCCAGCTCCAGAGCCAAAAAGTTGCTCTATCAGGCCAATATCGTCGACAAACGGGAACTGGACGGCGTAACCAGCGTTCTCAACGCGGCGGCCTGGACCTATGTGGTCGCTGCCATTGCGGCTTTGTTACAATTGGCCTACTGGATTTTCAGGCTTAGCGCCAGGCGTGATTAGGTAGCGTTGTTCCATAGTTAATTGGGTATCTATCCAGCTATCCCATTCAGAGTTGCTGAAATGGCGGTAATTAGTAATTAGACCCAATTACTAATTACTAATTACCCGTAAAAAGCAGCAATTGCGTTTCAAGCTGAATGTTACTTAATTTGCATCTAATTATCATATGGTATAACTACCAGCAAAGTTTTTAGTTGTTGTATGTAGGAGATAACATTGTTTCAATTGCGTATTATTTTGTCAGGCGTAATACTCACCTTTGTTTTATTGGCATGTAGCAGTTTGTCGCCGGGTCTACCACCATTTTCTGCGCCCGATGCCGAAGAACCTGCCGCTGTTGAACCGCAGGAATCGGCGCAGGAATCGGTGCAGGACGCGGCGCAGGACGCGGAAGTGGAAGCGATAGCTACCGACGAAAACGATAGTTTAACGGAAATCCAGACATCTGTTCAGACACCTCCCACCCTTGTTCCTGAACCAACCCCGTTGCCCTCTGAAGCCATTGCTGAAGCCGACGCCGAAGAGCTTTTGCTCATCAATATTTACGAGCGAGTCAACCCCTCTGTAGTCAATATTGTGATTACAGTGGATAACGGGGAGCATCCTGGTAATCTGCCGGAAAACCTGTTTCCGTCTCAGGGACAGGGGTCAGGCTTTGTTTTTGATAAAAAAGGCCATATTGTGACCAATAACCACGTGGTTCAAGATGCCGACAAGGTAGAGGTTACATTTTTTGATGGGACAACGGTAGAAGCAAAAGTCATCGGCTCTGATACCAACAGCGATTTGGCGGTGATCGAAGTCGATTTACCCGCCGGGAGTTTACGTCCGGTAACGTGGGGCGACTCCGATGAACTGAAAGTGGGCCAGCGGGCTATAGCCATTGGCAACCCCTTTGGGTTGGATGGTACGCTGACCAGCGGCATTATCAGCGCTTTAGGGCGCAGTTTGCCTACGGAGAGCGGCCCGTTTCGTATTCCTGAAATTGTTCAAACCGATGCGGCCATCAATCCGGGTAATTCTGGAGGGCCGCTGCTCAACTCTCAAGGCGAGGTTATTGGCGTGAACACGGCCATTGTGCCGCGCCGCGATGCGTTTGGAGGCGAGCGCAGCTTTTTGGGCGTTGGTTTCGCCGTTCCGTCAAATTTAGCCAAGCGAGTTGTCCCCAGTCTAATTGAATTGGGCAAATATCAACACCCCTGGATTGGTTTTTCCGGGAATACGGTAACACCAGAAATTGCCGAAGCAATGGATTTATCTCAGGTTGGCGGAGCGCTGGTTGTCCAGGTGATTTCCGGCAGCCCGGCCGATGATGCCGGTTTGCGCGGTGGAACGCGAGAGATGGTTTTTGACAGCGGCTTTGATACCAGAATAGGGGGAGACATAATTATCGGCATCGAAGATGAAAAGATAGAGGCTTTTGACGATCTTCTATCGTTTCTGAGCCGTCGAGGCGAGGTGGGTAAAACAATAACGCTGACCATTATCCGCAACGGCAAGGAGCAAGCCCTTGAGCTAACTTTAGGTCCTCGCCCAGATGCTGATGAAATAAACTAATTTCCCCACTCTTTTTTATTTGGAGAGCGAGGATTCGGTAAATCAACGTAGCCGTAAAAAGGGACGAACGATGGTGGACGAATCATACGATAGAACGGGGTTTTTGTCGTTCGTCCATCGTCTTTCGTCCGATTGAATAAAACGACCTACACAATTACCGAAGCATCTCAGAGAGGCTGTTAATCACGAGGCACTTCATGATGCTGGCGACATCGGGCCTCGTATACTTCGCTGGCTCCTACCAAAATAACGGGGTCGTCATAATTGGCCGGACGGCCATCAATTAAGCGCTTGGTTCGACTGGCGGGCGCGCCACATTTTACACAAATTGCCTGAAGTTTATCGACTGCTTCAGCTTGGGCCATAAGTAGCGGCATAGGGCCAAATGGTTCGCCGCGAAAATCCATATCCAGCCCGGCCAAAATAACCCGGCGCCCCTGGTTGGCTAACTTATCACAAAATTCTGCTATGGCCCAGTCAAAAAATTGAACTTCGTCGATACCTATTACATCGGTATCGTCGGCCAGAAGGGCGGCAATTTCTGTTGCGTCATTAACAACAGTTGCCTGGTATTTACTGCCGTTGTGAGAGCTAACCTTATTTGCCGCGTATCGCTGATCAAGTTCAGGTTTAAAGACCTGTACTTTCTGTTTGGCAATTTCGGCTCTCACCAGCCGTCGAATCAGTTCCTCAGTTTTACCGCTGAACATACTGCCGCAAATCAATTCAATCCAGCCGCCATCATAACGAAAATACACAAATACCCCCTGCAAAAAAAATAGGCAGACTGCTTAATGAGTCTGCCCCAGTTTTTTAATGATCTTCTACCTTCTCATTCCCAAACTCCAGTTTGGGAACGAGATAAAGCCAAAATCTCAGACTTCTGCAAAGAAAGATGTCCGAGCCTCTTCTAACTTGGCTTCTACTTCTTCAAGCGCTTTGGGGCCAAAGCCTTCAAGCCCTAATAAACCCTTTTTGTCATTTTCAAGTTTTCCTGCCAGGTCGCCAACGCTAATAATATTAGCGTCATGCAAAATCTGAAAAACGCGATCGCTTAAATCAAGAGCTATTAGCTGCTGTTTTAAGAAACGTTGCTGCGCTTTTTCTTGTATCTCTTTTTGGCGTTTATCAGCGTCAGCTTGATGCTCGCCGTAGCGGCCTAAACGCTTCATAAAGCGATCTACTTGACCGGCAGTATCAACAATGCGCTGCTCGCCGGTATAAAAGGGGTGGCATTTAGAACAAACGTCGGTGCGAATCATTTCATGGGTCGAGCCGGTTGTCCAGGTATTGCCACATGAGCAGACAACCTTGGCATTGGGATAATACGTAGGATGGATACCTTCTCTCATTACCTAAAAACCTTTCTTAATCATAGTTTATAGAGGCTTAAGTTCATTAAGTTGATGGAGCTATTAAACCCTCAGCCCCAAACGCAACTCATTAAACTCTACAAACTCATTAAACTCATCAAACTCATTAAACTCATCAAACTCATTAAACTCATCAAACTCTAGCCAGCTTCGGGATAAACGCTGACTTGCTTCTTTTTACGAGTAACGTGCTCAAATTTCACATAACCGTCAACGGTAGCAAACAGGGTAAAATCTCGCCCCATACCAACGTTGGTTCCCGGATGGAATTTGGTTCCCTTTTGTCGAACCAGAATATTGCCGGCGCGGACAACCTCGCCGCCAAACTTTTTTACCCCACGCCGTTTACTATTACTATCACGACCATTGCGGCTGGAACCGCCGCCTTTTTTATGCGCCATTGTAACTCTCCCAAATTAAGCTTTTATTTGATCAATGTGCAAGCGAGTAAAATCTTGTCGATGTCCTTGCTTTTTGTGGTAATTCTTTTTGTGTTTGTAAACAATTATCTTTTTGCCCCGGCCATGTTCTTGTACCGTAGCCGTAACTTGAGCGCCCTCAACAACGGGCGTGCCAACTTTAACGCCTTCGTCGCCGGACACCATCAAGACGCGCTCTATCTCAACTTTCTTACCCGCTTCAATAGGCAGTTTCTCTACCTGTATTACGTCACCTTCGGCCACACGATATTGCTTGCCGCCACTTTCTATTACTGCGTACATTCTTACCGTCTCCAATTAATTACGTTTGTTAGCTCTTGGTTGACCAACGTCTATGACTCTAAGGTCAAAATAGAGTCATCAAAATTGTACAGGCCAACAACAAAAAACAAGTGCGACCGCACACTTCGGTCACACGTAAAAATTGATTATATGCGTATAGGGCCTAATTGTCAAACAGAATACAGGGCTTTGATAACTTTGCAGGTTTAGCGGGGCCACTTGCCCACAACAGTCTGCCCCCCATACGTTTGTTGGCCTACTTGCACCAATATCTCCACTTCCAGAGGCAATAGCAGGTCGACCCGGCTGCCAAATTTAACCAATCCCAATCGTTGTCCGGCGGCGAGTTCATCGCCAATATCAGGCCGGCAGACAATGCGCCGGGCTAAAATCCCGGCAATTTGCTTAACGCCTATCGGCCCATTGGGCGTTGACAAGCCAATAAAGTTATTTTCATTGCTGTGCGTGTCTTTTAAAAAGGCGGGCGCAAAGCTACCGGGCTGATATTGCAAAAATTCAACCCGGCCCTGATAAGGGGCGCGCTGCACGTGAACATCAAACAGGCTCAAAAACACGCTGACCCGTTGAGCCTGGCCCTTAAAAAAGAGCGGCTCGTCAACTATCTCAATATCGGTTACTTTGCCGTCGGCGGGGGCCAAAATCCACTCGTCAGAGGGTGAAGCGGGGACTCGTTCCGGGTCTCTAAAAAAGTAGAACACCCATCCCAGCAGAATGGCAGACAGTAGAGCCAGTTTTTGCTTTTTGGTCAGCAGCGCCAGCAGGCTAACGCTTGTTAGCCCCAGCACAATTGCCTGTACCTCGCGCCAGGCGGCCAAAATTCCGCTTAACATTTTAGGCTCGACTCAAACGCTGACGGGTCACGGTAAAAACCGATAACGCCGGGCCGCTGAGCGCATAAAGCAGAAAGATGCCAAAAGGGACAGCTTGCCAGCCTGCCGCCAGCCAACAGGTCATCATTATTATTGCCATACCGGCCCAGGCAACGGGAGGTAGAGCCAGTACATGTTTGCTTTTGGGATAAGGAAACGGGCTAATCATCAGGTAACTCACGGTAATCACCGCCACAGTCCACCAGATATTTACCACCCAATGCTGCCAGAAACTGGCTGTAATCAACAAAACGCTGGCCATAGGGATGGGCATCCCTTTAAAAAAGGCGCTGCGGTTAGAGGGCGTGGTGTTAAACCGGGCTAAACGGAACGCGCCGGCCACTACAAAGGCCAGCGAGGTTATGGCGGCAATGGGTCTGTCTACCCCCACAATAAGCAGCAGGTGATAAATCAGGATGGTGGGCGCTACCCCAAATGTAACCACATCAGCCAGCGAGTCCAACTCTTTGCCAATGTCGCTGACGGCATCTAACCGTACAGCCAGTTGCCCGTCTAAAACGTCAAGGATTGAGCCAAGTGTAATTAGAATTGCCGCTATCAGGAAATTGTTGTCGGCCAAAACCATAATGGCCAACACCCCCAACATCAGCGAGCCAAATGTAGCGGTAGAGGGTATAATGAGAGTTAATTGTCTGGGCAAAACGGCCTCCTGTGTTCAATTATCAATGAGCAATTATCAATGAGCAATTATCAAAACATTTTGTTCATTGCTCATTGCTCATTGCTCATTGATAATTGTTCATTGCTCAAGGGTTTTTGCCAGTAATAAACCCAGGTGGGCGGCACATTGCGCAAAACTGATTTGCGTTTCACCTGGTACTGGTCGGCAAAACTTTTGATTATCCCTTGGTTGGTTCTCATTTCTGTTTTAACGGCAGACCCGCTAAACAGGTATTTTAAGCGCCTGACAAAGATGTAATTGACATAGCTAAACACGCCGCCCGGCTCCAGGCGATCTATCATCAAGTCGAGGATTTCCTGCACCATTTTAGGAGGAAAGTTAGTTAAAGGCAAGCTAAAGATAATATAGTGATATGTTTTGGGGTCGATGTTGCGAATATCATCATTGATAAAGTTGATTTTCAGGCCCGGTTCAGTTTGGGAACCCGGTTCCCGTTTAAATTGCTGTTTAAGGTAAGCCATCAAATCAGGGTTAATTTCGACCACGTCCAGAGAGTCTCCCGGCTCTAACAGGGGAATAATCTCGCGGGTAAAGGAACCTGTTCCGGCGCCGGCTTCGAGTACTCGCACCGGCCCTTGCTTTTGGGCGAGATAGGCTACGCCTGCTTGAGCCAATGCCCTGGAACTGGGCAGAATAGATCCCATGTGGAAAAAGTCGTCAAAGAATTGTTGAAAGAAAAGTTTTTGATGTGACAATTTAGAATTCCGAACTCCATCTTACAGGCGCTAACTTCATCGATACACTTCTCGACGATGCCTTATTCTTGTTACCCGAATCAATTTTGCCTGATCATCAATTTCGTAAACAATGCGATATGAACCAACCCTTATGCGATGCAAAAGTGCCTGTCCACGTAATTTGCGTACCCCCTGAGGACGCGGATTGCGCCGCAGAGCCTCTACTGCTGTGGAAATGCGATGCTTGATCTTACTCTCCAGGGAACGAAATTCTTTCGCTGCCGAAGCGACGAATTCGATCTCATACATTGGGCTTCTGTATTTCTTCATCTGTCATTTCAGCCTTCAACTCGTCCCAAGATATGGTGGATTCGTTCCGGCGCGACTCTGAAATCAAAATATCATAAAAATCTTCCCAGAGTTCGCCCCATTCTTCCAAATCAATGATGACCGCTGTCTTTTTGCCGACGTCATCTACTACAAATTGTATACCTTTCATCAAACTGTTCTCCTATGAAACCAATGAACAATTAACAATGAGCAATGAACAAAAATCACCCCTGCACCGCTGCACCGCTGCACCCTTGCACCCCTGCTGTTGGGTTTCATCATGTACGTGTGAAGCCCCGCTTCATAGGCGGCTCCTTTAGTGACATACCTTGATTGTACATCAACCGAATTGCTCTGACAAAGGTACTAAAGGCTATGCAATCGACACATTACAGTATTACCTCGCAACATTTGCGTTATCCGCGAGAATCATTTGTTCATTGTTAATTGCTCATTGTTAATTTGCGGCTTGCCGCGCTATGTCTCACTGATATCCAAACAGTTTTCTAAACGCCGGTTTGTACCACAACCCCTCAAAATCGGGGTTGTTTTGGGCTTCTTCTCGTTTGGAGGGGTCCAGTTCCAGGGCCTGGGTCAGCCACGTTACGCAGGCGTCATCGTTGCCCAGCAGGGCCAAAACGCAGGCTTTGTGGTAAACGGCTTCGGCGTCATCCGGGTCCAGCCGAATGGCCTGGTCGAAATCTCTCATAGCCTGGGTGTAGTTGCCCTGGTTGTAGTAGGTTAAACCGCGATTATGATAGGCGGTGGCGTCGTTGGGGTCAAGCTCAATAGCGCTGTCAAAGTCGTGCAGGGCGCGATCATAATTGCCCAGGCTGTAGTAAGCGAGCGCCCGGTTGTAAAACGCGCCAACGTTGTCCGGGTCGTAGGCCAGAGCCTGGTCATAATCACGGATAGCCTGGTTGTAATCGCCCAGAGCGTCATAAGCCAGGCCCCGGTAGTTGTAGGAGTCGATATCATCAGGATTGAGGTGAAGCGCCCGGCTGTAATCTTTGATGGCCTGCTGGGCGTTGCCCAGGTTGTTGTAGGCCAACCCCCGATTTTTAAAAGTGGCCGGGTTGTTGGCGTCCAGGCGCAAAGCCTGGTTGTAATCCTCAATGGCCCGCAGGTAATCGCCCTGCTTAAAGTAGGCGTTGCCGCAGTTGTTGTAAATGGCCGGGTCCTCCGGGTTTAGACGAATGGCCTGGTTAAAATCTTCAATGGCAGCCTCAATAACCCCTTGCTGCATATAAATGATACCCCGGTTATGGAAGTAAGAAGCGTCTTTATTATTTAGGGCGATGGCCTGGTTAAAATCATCAATGGCCTCTTGATACTGCTGGTTGTTGGCATGCACGCTGCCCCGGTAGTTGTAAGTAGCCGCATTTTGCGGGGTAAGTTCCAGCGCCCCGCTAAAATCGGCGATGGCCTCCTGGTAGTTGAGCAGCGCGGCGTTAGCCAGTCCCCGGTTTTGCAGCATTTCCACGTTATCCGGCTTCAGTTGGATGGCCTGGTTGTAATTTTCCAGCGCCTCGGCATACTGGCCCTGGTGAGCGTAAGCCAGTCCCAGGTTGTGGAAAACCTCGGCCTCGGTGGGGTTTAGTTTGATGGCTTGCTTAAAATCGTCAATGGCTCGACTGGCGTCATTTTGGTAAATATAGGCCAGACCGCGCTCGCGGTAACAGGCCGGCTGGTCCGGGTTAAGTTGGATGGCCTGGGTGAAGTCGTTGGTAGCCCGCTGGTATTCTCTTTGCATAGCAAAGGCTTTGCCTCGACTAAAGAAGGTTTCGGCATTTTGGGGGCGCAGCCGGATAGCCTGGTTAAAGTCTCTGATGGCCTGAGCCGGGTCGTCCTGCTCCTGGTAAACGCGGCCCCGGTTATGCAACCCCTCGGCGTGTTTGGGATTCAGGCGCAGGGTCTCGTCGAAGTCTTCCAGAGCCAGCGGATAATTTTTTAAATGGTAGTGAGCCAACCCGCGTTGATTCAGGGTAAAGGCGTCGTCCGGGTGCAGCCGCAGCGACTGGTTAAAATCATCCACGGCTTTTACGTAATCCTGCATCCGCAAAAAGGCCAAACCCCGATAACGGAAGAGCCGCACATCCGCCGGTTTAGATTTAGAGCCGCCCGCCCCAGCGTCAGCGTTTAGTTCAATGGCGTGGTCGTAATCGGCAATGGCCCGCGCGTAGTCGCCCCGGCGGCTATGCACCAGCCCCCGGTTGGCAAAGGCTTCCAGCATATCCGGCTCAAGCTGAATGGCTTTGTCAAAATCTTCCAACGCCTGGTCGTAACTGCCCGCGCCGGAGTAGGAGCGACCCCGCTCATTGAATAGCGCCGCATTTTTAGGCTCAAGTTTTATGGCCCGGTTAAAATCGGCCAGAGCCTGCGGATATTCGCCCCGGCGAGACAGGGTCAAACCCCGGTAAAAAAGACTCTGGGCGCGGATGTGGTCATCCGGGTTAAGCGACAACGCCCGGTCAAAATCTTGTATAGCCTGAGGATAGTTGTCTTGCTCATGATAGGCCCGGCCACGCTGGTAAAAAGCGGTTGGGTGGGTTGGATTGAGGCGCAGAACCAGATTATACGACTCGATGGCCTCAATCAGTTGCCCTAATTCGGTGTAAGCCAGGGCTTTTTGGTAGATAATATCGGCGCTTTGGGGACTTAACAACAGGGCCTGGTTATAATCCTCGATGGCGTATTGGTAGTTTTGCTGGCGAGCATAGGCCAGGCCACGCTGGTAAAAGGCGTCGGCGGAGTTGGGGTTTAAGACAATGACCTCGTTAAAATCGGCGATGGCCTGGGCCATATCTTGCTGGCGGATGTAGGCCAGCCCGCGTTGGTACAGCGCTCGCGTGTCGCGCGGGTTAAATTTGACGGCCTGGTTAAAGTCGTCGATGGCCTGCAAAACGTTGTCCTCGGCGACGTGAATCATACCGCGTCGGGTAAAAATCTCGCCGGCCTGGTCGTCAAAATCTGCAATGGCCGTTGGAGCCTGCCGGCTCTTTTTGTCCATCAGCAGCGTAATGGCCCGGTCAAAATCCTCAAGGGCCTGTTGAGCGTCGCCCTGACCGGCGTAAGTTTGACCCCGGTACTTGTAAAGAATAAAGCGTTTATCCTGGTCGACATCTTTGCCCTCAACTTCCGGGCCGTCCTCTTCTTTTGAGACAAGCTCAAGGGCCTGGTTGAAATCCTTGATGGCGCGTTTATAATTTTCCTGGCGGTACAGGGCCATGCCCCGCCAGGTGTAACTTTCAACCTGGTCCGGCTCAAGGCGGATGGCCTGGTTGTAATCCTCGACGGCGCGGGCGTAGTTATTTTGCCGGGCGTAGGCCAGGCCGCGTTGGGCAAAGGCGCCGGCATTTTTGGCGTCCAATTCAATGGCCCGGTCGGAATCGCTGATGCATTGGGGCAGGTTGCCCAATTGCAGATGCGCTTGCCCGCGTTGGGCGTAAGCGGCGGCGTTGTTGGGAATAAGCCGAATGGCCTGGTCGAAGTCAGCGATGGCTTGCTCATAATTTGTCTGGGCCATGTAAGCCATAGCCCGGTTTAGATAGGCCGGGCCGTTTTTAATATCCAGCTTGAGGGTTTGGCCGTAGTCGCCAATGGCCTGGGTGTGGTTGCCTAATTGGGCTTGGGCGGCGCCGCGTTGGGCAAAATACTCGGCGTTGTTGGGGGTTAGCTTGATGGCCCGGTTAAGGTCCTGCACGGCTCTGGCGTAGTCGGCCTGCTGGGTGTAAATTAAGCCGCGCTGGTAGAAAACGGCGGCGTCATCGGGTTGGAGTTTGATGGCCCGGTTGTAATCCTCAATGGCCTTAAGCGGCTCATCCTGATGGGCGTAAGCAAAGCCGCGCTGCCTAAAGGCCGGCACCAGTCGATTATCCAGCGCAATGGCCCGGTCAAAATCTTCAATGGCTTT
>JAJRVO010000765.1 GCA_024277275.1 Chloroflexota bacterium | reverse complement strand
TAACCTGTGGACCCTCTGGGGTTGACTAATAGAACAACATAGTCATTAGCGGCGAAAAGAAACGGCGTCAGTGTTCTCTCAAAATTATAGCGATACTGACTTATTGGGCCGCCATGTATCCATAAGATCAGGGGATATTTCATGGAAGCGTCAAAATCAGCAGGTTTGACTGTGAATCCCTCAATGGGAGTGCCATCTTTACTGGTAAACTTTATCTTTTCAAACTCGCCAATCTTGATCTTATCAATCAGCGGATCGTTTACTTTCGTCAATCTACTTAACTGATTGTCCTGGAATTTGTAAAGCTCAGCCGGTTTATCGCCATAACTGTGCAGGGTAAATATCGAACTATCGCTCACAGCATAATCATAAACTGCTAATTGGCCTTTCACCTTGCGGGTAAAGGCGTTTCCGGAAACGGTAATCGATGCCAACTCCCATTTGCCGCTATCATCCAGGATAAACAGGATCGTTTTCCCATCTTTAGAGAACATAGGCTTTTTTACATTTCTGTCAATATCCCGGGTCAATATGTTGGGAGCTCCACCATCAACTGGAATTACGGCTAAATGAGCTGTGGCAAAGGGCATAATTTTTTCGTTTATCCTGGTCACATAAGTGATCATTTTGCCATCCGGGCTCCAGGCAGGTGAATCATCTGTAGTCGGGTTTGTTGTCACTTGTTTCAGCTCTGCGCCCTTGTTTTTATTATCAGCGGCAACAAGCCATATATTAGAATCATAATTCAGCGCCGGATTGCCGGAGCGGTTGCTGACAAACGCGATCAACTTACCATCCGGACTCCATTGCGGTTGCGAATCATCATAATCGCCTGAGGTGATCTGGATGGCCGCCGTATCTCCCGGGGTAAATATGTACAAGTGATTTCTTCTTCTATCCAGATATCCTTCGTAATCACGTTTGAACTCTAACCGGTCAATAACATGAGGAAGCGGTTTTTTATCGTCTTTGGTATCTGCGGTAAGATCAGCAGGTTTAGGATCTTTCAATATGAGCAAGAGCCGCTTGCCGTCCGGTGACCACTCATAACCCGATACGCCTTGCTTGATCTTCGTAACTTGTTGAGCTTCCCCACCAAAGCGGTTCAAATTCCAAACCTGCATTTTAGCCTTGTCTCCTTTAGCAGCCATAAAAGACAGATACTTACCATCGGGGCTCCACCGGGGCTTGCCGGCAGAGTAATCTTTTGACGTCATCGGAATTGGCTCACCACCTGATGTAGAAACCATCCAGATTTGTGTTTTTGTTTTATCTTTTGCCGTATCTATGGAGGCAATAGTAAAAGCCACCCATTTTTCATCAGGACTGACCTGTACTTCTCTGACCTTTTTTAATTCCAAAATGCCATCAATTGTTAAAAATGCTTTCGGCTCTTGTGCATTTGAAACGAAAGTAGAACCAAAAAATACCAGCAGTAAGGTATAAGCTTTCATGAAAATTTACTCCTTGTAAGCTACTAAATTTTAATTGTTGTGTGGTGATAGGTTCCGAATCCATGCTATTTTGATATTTCTATACCACAATAAATTATACCTTGCTCTCAACCCACTTGGAATACCAGATCAAAAACACCGCCAACGTTTTCATCGTTCATTGTATTCTCCTGTTGCTTGTTATTCTTCTACCCCGGTAGCCGGTGTGACAACATCTTCCGTTCGGGGCGCCGAGATAAGTGATCATATATTGAAGCATTTGCGTTTCTTCTTTGTTGAAATTTTAATTTTGCAGCATGTCAAAAAAACATAACGCTATAATTGGGCAACTAGACTATTTCTTGTCCACATAAAGCCTCAAATAGGATGCATATTTCGAGTTGTGATGCACGCGATGCCGTTGTGCCTTGTAGGCGGCAGGTGGAGCCGTCATGATATTCGGAACAAACGTCTGCGGGTTACGGTCGTAGAGCGGGAACCACGTGCTCTGAACCTGAACCATGAGGCGATGTCCCGGCAGAAAGGTGTGATTCACATGTGGCAGCGGGATCGTGTAAGCCAACGCCTGATTGGGCGCAAGCGGTTTTGGTTCGTCGTAGCTTTCGCGATAGCGTCCCCGGAAGATGTCAGCGCTTACCATGAGCTGGTAGCCGGACATCTCGAATGCCGGATCGTCATCCGGGAAAACGTCGATGAGCTTCACGACCCAATCCGCGTCGCTGCCAGTGGTCTCGGCGAACAGCTCGGCAATCACCGGCCCGCGAATGGTTAAAGGTTCTGAGAGCGGCTCGCCGACCCATGTCGCCACGTCAGGCCGGCCATCGACGAATCGTTGATCCTCGACAAGCCAACGGCGCCAGGCGGCAATGGCAGGTGGATTGCCATAGTCGATCCCCCAGTTGGGGCGAGGAGCATAGGGCGCCGGCTTTGAAGGATCGGAGACGAATTCGGTGGTCGACAGGTCGGTTGTCGGCGGCGTAAAAGCCAGACCACCACCCGGTTGCAAGTAAACGCTGATTTGCTGCTCGACAGGGGGCCATCGGTCGAATTGGCGCCAACGGTTCGCGCCGGTTTCGAATACGGTAACTTGCGCAGGCGGCTCCACGGCATCGCCGTGCAAGTACCGGCGTAAAAACGGCTTCAGGACGTCCTGACGGAACCGCTTCGCTGTGTCTTCATCGAAATTCAGGGCGCCCAGCTTGCTGCCTTCGGCAAAATGCTGGCCATGATACCAGGGGCCGGCGACAAAGTAATTCAATTCATTGGTCTTATCATGGCGCTCGAGCGCTGCATAGACCGCCGGCGCGCCATAAATATCTTCTTGATCCCAGAATCCATGCACGTGCAGCGTCGGCACGAGACGGGGCAGTGATTCAAACCACTGGTCGGCGGCAACCGCGCGCCAGTACGGTCCATAGCTCGGAGACGCCACCAAACGCGCCCACATTTCGTGCCGATCGTCGAGGCGCGCGCCGAGAGCTGTTCCTGCCGCACCCTGCCCGAGAAACCACGTATAGGTATCCTGGATCTCGTAGGGATAGGGCGTAAACTCATCGGTTCGGGTCTCCATCTCATAGATGTACGAGAACGCATAGGTCGCACGAAAAGCGCCCCAATGAAACCAATCGTCGGCCTTCCAGACATCCACAACGGGATTAAAGGGGACGGCAGCGGCGAGCGCCGGATGCGGATCGCGCATGGCCGCGAGCGCGAGCCAGCCCGGGTAGGATGTGCCCCAGATGCCGACCCGGCCGTTGGAAGGTACGTTTTTTACCAACCAGTCTATGGCGTCCCATGCGTCTGTGGTCTCGTCGGTCCCGGTCTTATTAAATTCCCCTCGCGGTACGCGATAGGTGGCATACTCGCCCTCCGACTTGAAGCGGCCCCGGATGTCCTGGATCGCATAAACATAGTCGTTGCCCAGGAATTTGTGCCCAAGCGTGACTGCAAGCCGGGACGTCGGATGGCCTCCAAGCGCCCGGGTCGCGTTATAAGGTGTGCGCATCAGCATGATGGGCAGTGGTCCCGCCGCATTCTTTGGCGTCAGGATCAGCGTGTAGAGCTTGACCCCGTCCCGCATGGGCGCCATTTCCTCGCGAACTTCAAAATCATCGTGCGGCAATACCTCACGCACCGACTGCTGAGCCAGCACCGGAACGTGCAGGATGAACAGCAAGCCAAGGATGCAAGAATAAACAGCCAGCTTGATTGGT
>JAJRVO010000764.1 GCA_024277275.1 Chloroflexota bacterium | reverse complement strand
CACTTGATCCCCTTACGACGATTGAGCGTCCACGCGGTCAGATCAGCGTTGGCTTTCCAGCTTTCCAGCAGGTAGGGATGGGTGATGTTGTCTTTGTCCGTCTCGGTTAGATACTCAAAGACGTGGCGGAACTGGTTGGCATCGTAAACCCACGAAAAGCGAGCCGGATGGTCTACCGCCGGAACCTGGGTGGCAACGCGCATAACGCCGCCCCGCTTGATGCCGCCGGTAGTAGTAGCCGTTGCTGCGGGGGCTTTGGTCGGTGCCGCTGCCGGTGGGGCCGCCGGAGCGCCACATTGAGCGGCAATTATCGCTGTGCCGGCCCCCATACCCAGCAGAGTTGCCATCCGTAAAAACTCGCGGCGAGAGACACGGCCCTGTTTGAGTTGGCTATACATTTCCGGAATATAGGGATGAACCTTCTCCATCTGTTTTTTAGAAATATCAGGCTTTTTCATTTCTTTCCTCCTTAATTATTGACAAGTTTTTCATTAAAGGATAAACATTGCAGCAGTGATGATACGATTAGTTTCCATCAACAATCTCTCTTGGTCAATATTTTAAATAATATTAACTCACACTATGGATATACTCAACAAAGTTTGATTCTACAGTATCACCCCCTCTTCATCATTGATAATTGGGGTCCAGGCTTTTGCCCGTTTTTAATTAGACCGCACACAAAAGTGTGCCAAAAGGTGGGATTTTTGGAGTTGTGACAGGGTAAAAGCGGCTTGGCAAGCCAACACTAAATCTATCCCTCAATCTACTTTGGCCATTTCCAAATAATAAAACCAAAATAAAATTGGGGGATTGGTCTTACTTAACAAGGGGTCGAAATTTTCCGCAGAAACCATTATTTAGGTATAACTAAACCGTATTTGTGGTAGGTTCTTATGCTAGTACACGGCGGCGTAAATCCTGCGGTAGTTTATGGAGTGAAAAAGTGCACTTTTTCACTCCATAAACTAAGCAACGCGCTGCTTGTAACTACCGAAAGACTTCCGCCAAGCTGTACTAGTTTGAAGCGAAATTCTTTGCGTTACGTAAGCTGACATGAATTATGTCCACTCTTCACGCATCATACCATAAGATTACACTTATGCCAAATGGATTATTTTGCCCCTCCCAAGCCACAAATTCTCACCCAAATGCCGGTGTTGTTGACCCCGCACTTTAGCAAATACTTTATTGGACCAATCTCGGAGATACGGGAACTTTCTCAATATACTGACTTTTTGGGGTTAAATCTGTTTGCCTGCTAAATTTAACCCTTCAGGGGCTTTTCTACCCGGAGTGGGTACGCCATAGTATGGCGAGTAACCCACAACGCCGGTTACAAACCGGCTCTGAGCGAAAAAAGAAAATTCCTATGGGTTCAAAATATTGATATATCAGTAATATATGAGAGGGTAATAAAGTATATCAACGTTATCTATAAAAGTCAAAAATACCTTATAGATGCTGGCTGTTGGCTGTAGGATAGTGTATAATCTGGGCATTCAATGGATTTAGGATATCACAGGGAGGTCAAATTATGAACCAGAATTCTTTTAAACGCCTGGCAGAACGCCTGGACGCGCTGCCCAACGGTTTTCCGCCAACGGACGACGGAGCAGAGGCGCGCCTGCTGGCCCATCTTTTTACGCCGGAAGAAGCGGATTTGGCGGCTCAATTGCGGGTGACGCTGGAGACGCCGAAGGAAATTGCGGCGCGCATTGATGGCGACTCGGAAACCGTACGCACGCAACTTAAAGGTATGCGCCGAAAAGGGCTTATCAACGCCAAACGCACAGACGGCAAGCAAACTTATGGACTGCTGCCGTTTGTTATCGGCATTTACGAGAACCAGGCCGGCCGGATAGACGCCGAAATGGCCCGCCTGTTTGAGGATTATTACCGCCAAGCCTTCGGCCAATCGATGACCACGGAACCGCAAGCGCATCGCGTCATCCCGGTCGGCAAGAGTATTACGATGGATATAGAGGTGCAGCCTTTTGAAAGCGCCACTGATATTGTGGCCAATGCTCAAGCCTGGGGCGTCATCGACTGCATTTGCCGGACGCAAAAATCGCTCATCGGCGAACCGTGCGAGCATCCGGTAGATATCTGTATGGTATTGAGTCAGAAACCAAGAGCCTTTGACAGAAACCCGGTCATCCGCGCCCAAACCCGCGAGGAATCGCTGGCTACGCTGCAACGCGCGGCAGATGCGGGCTTGGTTCACTCGGTCAGCAATAATCAGCAAGGATTGTGGTACATCTGCAACTGCTGTAGCTGTTCCTGTGGTTTTTTACGGGGTATGGCCGACCTGGGCATTGCCAACGTTATGGCCCGCTCCGCCTTTATCAACACCGTGGACAAAGACCTGTGTTACGGCTGCGAGCTTTGCCTGGATTATTGCCAGTTCGACGCGCTGTCGATGGAAAACGGAGACACAGTGAGCGTGCATGACGCTCGCTGTGTGGGGTGCGGCGTTTGCGTGCCCGCCTGCCCGGACGAAGCGTTAAAGCTGATGCGTCGCCCTGCCGAAGAGGTTTTGCCGCCGCCCGTCACCGAGATGGATTGGGGCATGGAACGCGCTGCCGCACGCGGTCTGGACATAGCCGGGGTGCTGTAGCATGAAAATCTTTGATTTGAATGTGTCCACAGAAGATAGCCCCAGCGAACCGCTGCCGGTAAAGGTTGAGCACGAGAAGCACGAAGACAGCGCCGCTTTTATGGCCGGTTTTTTTGAAGCCAACGTGGATGATTTGCCCAACGGTTTGGGCTGGGCCAACGATAACGTGACGATGAGCGCTCACGCCGGCACCCACGTCGATGCCCCCTGGCACTACTACCCCACCTGCGGCGACCAGCGAGCGCGCACCATTGATGAATTGCCTCTGGAGTGGTTTTACAGCGACGGGGTGGTACTGGATATGCGCCACAAACCCCGGGGCGGTCTTATCAGCGCGGAGGATGTGCAGGAGGCTCTCAAGAAAATTGACTACGCCCTTAAGCCCGGCGATATTGTGATGATCCAGACCGGCGCCGACAAACTCTGGGGCCGGGCCGAGTATTTTGCCGCAGGCGCGGGCATGAGCGCCGAGGCCACCCGCCGGCTCATCGAGCAAGGTATCCGGGTGATGGGTATTGATACCTGGGGATGGGACCAACCCTTCTGGGCAATGAAGGAGCGTTTCAAAGAGACCGGCGACCCCGGCGTAATTTGGGAGGCGCACCGGGTTGGGATGGATTTGGAGTATTGTCAAATTGAAAAACTGGCTAATCTCGACCAGCTACCACGCCCTTACGGATTTAAAGTAGCCTGCTTTCCGGTTAAGCTAACCGGCGGCAGCGCCGGTTGGACTCGCGTGGTGGCTATCTTTGAGGATTAAGGAAAGGTTTGAAGTTATGAAAAAGCTAATTGTCACCGCCGCCCTAACCGGGTCAATCACTGTGCCGACCCAGACCAAATATCTACCCTACACGCCGGAACGCCTGGTCGAAGATGCCGAGTTGTGCGCCAAAGCGGGCGCGTCCGTCATTCACATTCACGCCCGCAATCCCAAAACGGGCGCGCCATCGCCGGATATGGAGATTTTTGGCGAAATTCTAAAGGGCATCAAGGCCCGCACCGATGTTGTCATCTGCGCCACCACCGGCGGCGGAGTCGGCATGACCCCGGCTGAACGGGTGCGAGTGGTCCCTGTCTGGCAACCGGAACTGGCAAGCTGCAATATGGGTTCGATGAACTTCTCGGTGCATCCCATTGCCCGGCGCTTTAATGACGAGGATTACCACTTTGAGTGGGAAAAGCAGTGGCTAGAGGGCAGCGAAGATTTTATCTTCCCCAACACCTTTGCCGGCATCAAACACTTTGTGGGCGAGATGAAAAAAACCAACACTCACCCGGAATTTGAGGTGTACGACGTGGGGCATCTCTACAACCTGGACTTTATGATCCGCGAGGGGCTGATAGAAAAACCCCTGTGGCTGCAATTTGTAATGGGCGTTCTGGGCGGCGTTCGGGCCACCCTGTATGATTTAACCCATATGCTCGACACGGCCAATCGACTCTTTGGGCCGGACAACTTTAACTGGTCGGTGATTGGGGCGGGTTATCCAAAACAATTTCATATGTGTACCGCCGCCATCATGCTGGGTGGTCACGCCCGCGTCGGCCTGGAGGACAACATCTTTGTTAAACGCGGCGTATTGGGCCGGAATCACGAACTGGTCGAAAAAATCGTGCGCATCGCCGGGGAGTTTGACCGGGAGATTGCCACCCCCGCTGAGGTACGCGGCTTTTTGGGGCTGAAGGGGTTAGAAAACGTT
>JAJRVO010000763.1 GCA_024277275.1 Chloroflexota bacterium | reverse complement strand
CAAAGCTAATCTCAAGGTTTCTACGTTGGAAAAGGTATCATCTTTTTGAGACAGCACGGACATTGCCACGTGCATAAAAGGAACCTCTTCCTTGGGGGCATCCTCACCGCTACCACGCCGAACATAGCCGGCTTCGCGATCGTGGATAGGGTAGAAATAGATCATTGCCTGATTAAGCCGTTCCTCAATATGGTAGCTTAACTGCGCAATTTTGCTGGGGACGGTGATAACAATAAATTGAGCTTCGCTAGGATGACCCACAAAATCGTCAATGCTACCTAACTCATCAACGGCGCTGGTAAGGGTAAGCGCTATAGCCCTGAGCACATCGTCTCTGGCTACAAAGCCATAAATCTCGTTAAATTTATCCAGCCCATTAATGTTAATGCCCAGAGCCGACCAACCGTCACGTTCTAGCATTAAGCTCAAACGATCAAGTGTAAGTTTTTCTCCGGGCAAACCGGTAACAGGATTATTCTGACTTCCGGCGCGGCGAAGGGCGTTGCGCACACGCAGCCGCAACTCTTGTACGTCAAACGGCTTGGTAATGTAATCAATGGCTCCCAGTTTAAGGCCGGCAATTCTGTCGTCGCGGTCGCGTCGCTCAGTTACAAAAATAACCGGGAGGCGGCTGGTGCGGACATCCTCTTGCAATGCCTGGCCCACTTCAAAGCCATCAATATCAGGAAGGCGGACATCAAGCAGGATCAGGTCTGGTGACTCAGTCCGACACTTTTCTAATCCTTCGCGTCCGCCTCCTGCGGCAACTACTCGATACCCTTGCGCCTCAAAGTAGACCCGGAGCATTTCAGATGTATCCAGATCATCCTCAACAATCAACAGGGTATATTTCATATTTAGCCTGTCCCTATGGGGCCAGTCAACTACAAATTTTGGTATTTGATTGCCTAACAAATAAGCAATCAGTTAAGGGGTTCTTTGAAAATGTGGAATACACAATTATCGGCGCCGGCAGAATGACATTCAATTTCTTCAACCTTAAAATCTTTACCGCCGCTTGCCCAGCGTAAACCTTCTTGCAAAATACCTACAGCGCCGTAACAAATGTTTCTGTCGCTGGTTCTACCCCAGCAAACCGGGCATTGAAAAATTGTATAGACAAACTTATCATCAGACTCAACTACATCGGTTTCCTGGTCGCTAAACTTTGAAAAAGTTTCAGCCATAGCTTTAAGGCCAACTTTTACCTTTGTGGCCATAGGGATAACTTTAAAGGCAAGCTCACTGGCGCCAACCACTGAACCAAATTCGCTAAGTCCCTGGGCAAAGGAGGCCCGTCCGGCCCGCAAAGCCAGCCCACGACCACCACGCGGCCCGTACATTTCTTCAATGGCGTTTCCAATAGCACCAAAATCAGCAAAATCAAACTCTCGGCCCAGGTTATTGGGTGGATAATTACCAATTAATTCTGGAACTTTGGCCAAGTTAAGAACCGCTTTTATGCCATTAGTCCCCATTACTTCTTCCATAGCCATCAAATAGATGCGTCCTATTTTATTAGGATAGTAGAGCCCACTTTTTTCGCCCACTAACACTACCTCCAAAGATATTATCTACGGGAAAAGGAAATTTAGTTTTATCCCTACTCTATAAAGAGACTATCTTTAACTAAATTTGGCTTATTGCAATCAATTAAAATGACTTCATCGCTAATAATAAAGCCGCTTTAGTATACCCCATGCTACCATAAAATGTCAACTAGCGTCCTATTTTTAACAGGATTTAGCAGCACAAGACTAATACAGCTTCTCCAAATGAAACCTAAAATTCCAAGTAAGTTGACCTCAAAATAGACGGATTACTAAATGCTTAATCCTATAGCAAAATCTGGGCAACATCAAGCAAAAAGAGCTTCAAAGCTCTGAGCATCAAGGGTTTCTTCTTGTAGCAGACGCTCGGCAATTTCTTCTAGCTTGGCCTTGTTTTCTTGGATAAGGGTGACCGCCTTGGTGTAAGCGCTTTCTACAATGCGACGAACTTCCCGGTCAATTTGACGGGCAATTTCTTCGCTATAATTGCGTTGTTCGCCAATTTCTTTGCCCAAGAAAACCAATTCGTCTTTTTCGCCAAAAATCAGGGGGCCAAGTTTTTCGCTCATGCCGTATTGAGTGACCATAGCTCTGGCTAATTTGGTTGCTTTATTCAGATCGTCACTGGCTCCAGTGGTTACCTCTTCAAAAATTATCTCTTCGGCGGCCCGTCCCCCCAAAATTGCAGCCAGCTCTGCTTCAAATCTACCCTGATTTTCCAGATATCTATCCTCGGTGGGAAACGAAATAACATATCCGCCAGCCATACCCCGGGCTATAATACTGACTTTATGAACCTGGTTGCACTCTGGAATCAACCTTCTAACCAGAGCATGGCCCGCTTCATGGTGGGCAATAATCTTTCGTTCTTTTTCTGGAATTACCCGACTCTTACGCTCAGGACCGGCAATCACCTTTTCTATGGCTGCTTGAAAATCTTCCATAAAAACCTGTTTCTGGTTACGTCGGGCGGCCAAAATGGCTGCTTCGTTGACCATATTTTCAAGGTCGGCCCCCACAAAACCGGGCGTTTGGTTGGCAATAACGCTCAAATTAACATCGCCTGCCATCGGTTTTCCTTTAACGTGAATCTCTAAAATCTGTTCGCGGCCTTTGCGGTCGGGGCGGTCAAGCACAACCCTACGATCAAAGCGACCCGGACGAAGCAAAGCCGGATCCAAAATATCGGGCCGGTTTGTGGCGGCAACTACAATTACATTGGTGTCCGTATCAAAACCATCCATTTCAACCAGAATCTGGTTTAACGTCTGCTCACGCTCATCGTGGCTGCCGCCTAACCCCGCGCCACGGTGTCGACCCACCGCATCAATCTCATCAACAAATATAATACAAGGGCTATTTCGCTTGGCCTGGTCAAACAGGTCCCTGACCCGGCTGGCCCCAACCCCCACAAACATCTCTACAAACTCTGAGCCTGAGATGCTAAAAAAGGGTACGCCTGCTTCTCCGGCAATGGCTTTGGCTGTTAATGTTTTACCACAACCGGGCGGGCCAACCATCAGCACCCCCTTGGGAATACGAGCGCCAAGCGAGATGAATTTTTCCGGCTCGCGCAAAAACTCAACAATTTCCGACAACTCTTGTTTGGCTTCTTCAACTCCGGCCACATCCTCAAACGTTACGGTGGATTTATCCCCGGCAAACATTCTGGCTCGACTTTTGCCAAAACTAAGGGCCTGATTACCCGCCCCTTGGGCCTGTCGTAAAATGAAGAAAAAGAAGCCGCCAATGAGAATCAATGGCAACAACGTGCCTAATATGGTTAACCAGCCATCCCAGGCGCTACGAGGAGCAACAGTGACTTTAATATTCAGTAGCTGTTCCTCGCTTACCCCCAAAATACCTAACGTTTCAATAATGCCAATACCCGGTTCCTTGGTTGAAGCTAATTCTCCACCATCTTTGAGCGTAACAGTCAGGTCATTTTGATCAATTCGAATGGCCTCAATTTTGTTCTGGTTGGCTAACTCGGCCACTCTTGAAATTTCAACTATTTCCGGCGAGTCTGTCCTTAGAACAAAAGCGCCATACAAAAAAACTAAAACCACTAAAATTAACACCGCATATAATGCGCGTGACCATCTCATAATTTCGCATCCTTCATTATAGTAATATTGTTGCACAACAGCATTGCACGCCACCACACAAAATATACCACGCGCTATAGGCAGAGTCAAACATCAAGCAAATATTGCCCCTTTTATTTGCCCCTTGTTCTTGGCATATGGTAGAATGTTTGGCTTGTGTCTAAAATTGACACTTAAAACAATAGAATGTCAGGATAAATTTCATCACAATGAATATAGAAAAACAACAAGTATCTCGTACATTAAAAGATTATGTGGATTTAGCGGCTCGTGGTTTTGCTATGGGGTCTGCTAATGTTGTACCAGGCGTTTCGGGCGGCACAATGGCCCTCATTTTAGGCATTTTTGAAGAGCTTATCGATTCGATTCGCAGCTTATTAAGCCCAACGGTTATCAAACTACTGGTAAGTTTTAAAATTAAAGATGCGTTCAATATTTTGCCCTGGAAATTTCTCTTGGCTCTGGGAATTGGCATTTTGCTGGCTACCATCTCTCTGGCCCAATTTTTGGAATGGATGCTGACCAATCACCCCGTGTTGCTGTGGTCATTTTTCTTTGGTTTAGTAGTGGCTTCCATTTTTGCCGTTGTTAAACAGGTAAAACAATGGGGTGTATTGACCATTGGCGGCGCCATAATTGGCGCAATTGTGGCCTACCTGGTGGTTGGATTGGTTCCGGTGGAAACGCCAAACGCGGCATGGTTTTTATTTTTAAGCGGCTTCATTGCTATTTGTACTATGATTTTACCCGGCATCTCCGGCTCCTTTGTTCTTGTTCTCATGGGTAAATACCAGTATATCCTTGCCGCGGTAAACAATCGGGATATTGTAACACTGACCATAGTAGCTTTTGGAGCCTTCGTAGGTATTGTCACTTTTGCTCAGGTTTTAGGCTGGCTTTTTAAGCGATACCATGATGTCACCATTGCGATTTTGATTGGTTTGATGGCCGGTTCTCTGCGAAAAATCTGGCCCTGGAAAGAAACCATCAGCACAATCATTGACCGCCACGGCGAACTAATTCCGGTAGAACAGATCAACATCCTGCCCAATGTCTGGACCAGCCAAGTCACCTTTGCCCTTATTCTGGCTATTGTCGGCTTTGCAGTCGTCTTTGTTTTAGAATATTGGGCCACCCGTCAAGACAAGACTGAAAACAACGCATCTTCTCAATAATTCGGGGTAACTGATATTTTGGAAGGTTGAAAGAGTGGAAGAGCGGATAATTTTACCAACCTTCCAGCCTTCCACTGTGGATCAATATCCCAGATTTTTGAGAAGATACAAAACTAACGCTACAAAGCCGCCGACATAAAGTCGGCGGCTTTGTTATTACTCCGGTGGAAACATAGGTTTTGGGTAATTGGGGGGGGATTGGGGCGGAGAAGGTTGTTGAGTTCCGGGTGATGGGGCAGGGTGTTGTCCTGCCCTCCGCCCTTCATGGCGACGCGGGGGAACGGTAATAATTTGGGTGCCACCCCCGCCAAACAACATGCCCAAACAGCCGGGCTTGTTCTCTACAGCCTTAATCTCCGGCGCTTCAACCGCCTGCGCCGTTGAAAGAGCGTCTGTAGCCAGCTTGCTGGCTGTGGCAATTTTGGTTTCAAGCTCCTGGCGCAACGCCTCACGCCGCCACTCTTCTTCCTGCCGGTGCTGGGCAACGCCGCGTTCAACATCTAAAATGCGCTCGCGTAACCGATTATTCTCTTCCTTTAGGTTGAAGTTGTCTTGAAGTAAAACGCCTAACAGTTCTCTATTAGCCGCCTGGCTGTTAAGAATGCTCTTTTGGCTATCAGAGAGGGTCGAGAGAGTGTTTGTCAAAAAGGCAATAGCCTGCGACTCGGCGCCGTTGGATGCAACCAAAGCCCACTCTTCATCTTCATCCCGTTCTTCAGTAAGATTGTCTATTCTTTCAACCTCAGGATGATCCGTGTAATCTTCAGAATCCTCCGGCGACTCTTGTAAAATATCCGGCTCTACCGTAACAGTAGAGTTACCATTTAATTTTTCACGTACATAATCATACGTCATACCATCACTCATCAATTCTTTAATCACTCCCAACGTGTCTACATCGCTACCTGTATAACGACGATGACTTCGGTCTTTATTGGCCCCGGCCCCCCTGGAAAGAAAATCTGTGAACTCATCAGACCAGCGGCGTAATGTGGCCGGAGGTATATTTAATTCTTTGGCCACAGCCTGAGGCGACCGCAGCGCATACTCTATACTCATTTAAGTGTCGATCCTTCGCCCTAAGAAATTCCTTAGCCCTAACCGGATAAACCGAAATGGCGAATGATGGGCCAGATTCGTCATTCGCTCATCCGCCAATTTGCCGCGTTTGCAAAGATACTAATGTGTTAACATTGACCCTAATCTTCGCCCACTACTCGATATGTTGTATCTACCGTTTCATCATCATCGCTGTAAAAATCGTGGCCGTACTCCAACTGGTTAAGATAGTATTCAACAATCTCCGGCGGGCATAGCTTAACAAAAAGAGTCATACCCAATAAAATCACACCCAGGTCGTCCAACTGCCCCAGCCCCAAAATAACATCCGGCATAAAATCAATTGGCGAAATCAGGTACAACAAGGAGACAGGCAAAATAGTTTTTGCCCATGTCGGAACTCGCTTATCTTTAAACAGTAACCACACTAACCTCAACTGTCTTATTAAACCCGCCAGTATAGACAGTTGCTTACCTTGACCCACTGGAATCGGTTTATTATTGCTCATTACATTCTCCTAATTATTACAGTAGTCTAAAATTATAGACTCGACTCGTGATTAAGGCAACTGAAATCGCTCAATTGCATTGATCGCTCAATGAATTCGCTCACAAAGGACCATTATCCAGGCTGATAACAGGTTATGCTGTGTGGCAAAACGTTGTTAGGGGTAGATGTCGCAAGGATATAACTACTTTGATGCTTTTCACCTTCTTGGCAACAATGCTATGCCAAAGATTGTAGCTACAAGCGCTTGTAGCTACAATCGCTTGCGGTTATAATAGTGCTATGAAAACATTGCGCCAATCGCTCATTGACTATGAGATTGCCTTGCTCAAAGCCATTGCCGATTGCCGGGCTGTGTCCCTCAACGTCTCTGGCCAGACCGAGGCCGTCAATCAACTTGCCGACGCGCTGCTCTATCCTGTAAACACGGCCATCATTCTGGGTGATCTGTCCGGGGCGGAAGAGGAAGCGCTCCAATTTTTGCTGGAGAACGGCGGGCAAATAGAAGTGCCGCGATTCACCCGCCGGTATGGGGTAATACGATCCATGGGACCGGCCCGCCTGGAGCGAGAGCGTCCCTGGCAAAATCCGGCCAACCCCGCCGAAGGGCTATGGTATCGCGGCCTCATTTTTAAGGCGTTTCAAGTTGCCGCGCAAGGAGGCCGGGAAATGGTTTATATTCCTGATGACCTGCTGCCGCTGCTAACTCCGGCCCCAGCCCCGGCAGTCCAGTCTCCCAAAACCCTTCAGGTTGCCCTGTCCCCAACCCCAGCCTTCACACTTAGCGGTCAGGGGCGCTTGCGTGAAAACTTCTTTAGCCTGCTGGTCTTTTTGCAGACCACGCCCATCCGGCTGCAAAACAAAACCGAACTCCCCGCCAAAGCCAGACAAGCCTTAACCGAATGCCTGCTGCCCCCTTTTCTCTCGACCTTTACCCCCGCCGCCGAACTGGAACTTTTGCTGCACCTGGGGCAGCGAGCCGATTTACTGACCATCGCCCACGGGCGGCTCAGGCCGGAGCGCGACGCCATCCGTAACTGGCTGCAAGCCGACCCGGCGCAGCAAGTGCAACTGCTCCAAAACACCTGGCGCGCCGACCCAACCTGGAACGACTTATGGCAGGTTCCGGGCCTGGTCCCGCAGCCAACCGGCTGGGAAAACAGCCCCTTGCTGGCGCGTTCAAAAATATTGGGATACCTGGAACAAATAGATGCCCCCGCAGGCGAGTGGTTATCGCTTGACAATTTTGTAGCTGCCATCAAACGCCTCAATCCAGACTTTCAACGGCCCGACGGCGACTACCAAAGCTGGTACATTCAAGACGCCGACGGCAACTCTCTGATGGGGTTTGAACACTGGGACAAGGTGGATGGCGCGCTCATCCGCTTCCTGTTGACCCACATTTTGCCTCTGCTGGGCGCAGTTGATTTGGGTTGCCCCGCCGAAACCGGTCATCCTACCGCTTTTTGCCTGACCCCGTTGGGCGAAGCGTTTCTGCTGGAGCGTCCGTTTACGCCCACGCGACCCAAAAAGCCCGTTTTCCTGCGGGTCGAGAACGACTTTTACGTCCGCGTGCCGGCTCAAGCCAGCCTGTACGACCGCTTTCAATTAGCCCGCTTTGCCGAACTGGATCGCCGCGAAAACAAGCGGGTGGTTTACCACATTAGCCGGACCAGTATCAGCCGGGCCGCCAAAAACGGCGTCACCGCCGACCAGATTACGGCTTTTTTAACCCGCGCCACCAACAACCAAATCCCGCTCAAAGTGGTCGAGACGCTGCGGACGTGGGGGGCGCGTTTCGCCACCGTTAAATTTGAGCAAGCCACCCTGCTGCGCCTCAAAGATGAGCAGTTGATGGCAGAATTGCGCCAGCACCCCGCCCTCAGTCCCCTGCTTGGCGAAGTCCTCAACCCCACCGCCATCCTCATCCCCACCAAAAACATCCCCAAAGTACGCCGCCTGCTGGTAGAGTTGGGGTATTTGGAGTGAAATATTACTATGGGCTTGCGTCAGGGGCTATAGTCAGGGCTGTTCAGTTCTCGCCAATCGCCGGTGATTTTACCGCCAAGGACGCCAAGGACGCCAAGATTTTTATAAATTCTTTGCGTCCTTGGCGCTCTTGGCGGTTTAAAAATTATGCCACGCCTTAGAACTGAACAGCCCT
>JAJRVO010000762.1 GCA_024277275.1 Chloroflexota bacterium | reverse complement strand
GGCAATTTCCTTGCTCCAATCATTAGGATTGGCCAGAAAACCTTCTTCATCAAATTCTAAAGTTTGTCCTGCTATTTCTCGGGTTGACATTTTTTTACTCCTTATTTGTTATACAATTGATTGTTTTTTATGCGGGCAAGTTCTCTACCTGTCCGCGTTAATTACATTTTTCACAACCTCTCGCCACAACAATTTCTTGTGCAAGAAATGTTGGGGAAAGATTTCCTCGTCCCTTCGTTCCCAAACTGGAGTTTGGGAACGAGGGAAGGTTTGTGGTAACTATTTGTCGGCCACCGATTTGAGTATTTGCAGGGTTTTGGCTAACCCTTTCCTCACCGACGGGTCATTCAACTGGCGCACAATGCTAATAAGCGATGTGTCGACAGGCTCTTCATCTTTTACAATGTGCGCTGTGTCGCGCAGCATATTCATAATTTCCGGTTGGGTCATTTCTTTGACCGTTTGCAGGATAAGCACAACGTTTTCACCCAACTGGCGGACATCTTCTTCGCTAAAAGAGGCGACAATCCGGTCGGCCATCTCCATACCGCCTTGCATAAAGACAAAGTAGCCTTTTCGTTCCATCTCGTCCAACTGCTTCATCAGGGTCATAAAGGCCGGTTGGGATAGCGGGGCCAGGTCTTGCCACAGTTCTGCCAGGCCTTCCAACTGGTCAAGCATCTGTTCCAAATTGCGCGTGTTGCGCAGCAGCCGCTTAAACAAGCGAAAGATGTCTTCAATTTGAACGTGGTGCTGGACTTCCTCCAACTGTTCAATTGACAGACGAAAAATGTCGTTGCCAATGGGAATCAGGTCATCTCTTAGCTCATCCCATTCCTGCTGGCGTCGTTTTTGACGATGCGCTTCTTCGGTCAAAAACTCCACCTGGGTGGTCAATTTATCTAATTTTTGGTTGAGTTCCAACAAAGTTGGATCCATCGTTAAAGTCTGTTCCATGAGAGCGCCTCCTAAACCTGCTTGTCGGTCGCCCATTTACCGGCCATAGTCATATTAGCGGCAATAGGCATCTCTTTGCCCTTGAGCAAAACGTTCCAATAAATCCAACGGAACATCATCTTACCCCAGTGATTCATCTCAGATTCTTGCAGCAACGAGAAGGGGCCAATGCCCGGTAGCGGGAACTTGCCCGGCAGCGGCTCGACATCGTAGTTGAAGTCAATTAAAATGCCCTTGCCAAAACCAGACTCAATGTAGCAGTTGGAGTGGCCGTCAAACTTCTCGCGCATCTCCAGGCCCTCAATGTAGCGTACAAAGTTTTCTACAAACACCTCAACCGCAAAGTGAGCCACCGACCCCGCCTTGGAGGTAGGCAAAGCGGCTGCGTCGCCCAAAGCAAAAACGTTGTCATAGTCGGGAGAAACAAGGGTGTGTTTATCAACCGGCACGTGGTTCAGTTCATCGCCCATGCCGGAGCGCTCAATGACTTCGGCGCCCATGTTGATGGGTATTGTCACCAGCAGGTCGTAAGGCACTTCTTCTTCCTCGTAAGAGACCAACACTTTCTTGTCCGGGTCGACACGCTCTACCATAAATTCTGGCACAACGTTGATGTTTTTCTCTTCCATTGTGTTGCCAAGCATTTTGGAGGCCCGTGGTTTGGTAAACGCGCCGGGTAAAGGCGTGACAAACGTCAAATCCACCCGGTCCCGAATGCCCTGCGTATGGAAGAACCAATCGGCCAGAAAAATAAATTCCAGCGGCGCAACCGGGCACTTGATGGGCATTTCTACAATGTTCAGGACCAGCCGGCCCCCTTCCCAGGTTCGCAGGTGTTTGGCCAGGGCCGTTGTTCCTTCAAAGGTGTAAAAGTCGTGGATGGATTTGCGCCACTGCCCGTTGTGCATACCGGGCGTCTCGTCGGGGCGGGGGTGAGTGCCGGTAGCGATAATCAGAAAATCATAATTGAGGTAGCGGTTTTCTTTGGCCAGGCGCACCCGGTTTTTCTCCGGCTCAATCATCTCAATTTCAGAGACAATCATCTCAACGCCTGCCGGGATAAAATCGCGCTTAGGTTTAATGACATCATTTTGGCCGTAAATGCCAAAGGGGATAAAGAGAAATCCCGGCTGGTAGTAGTGAGTTTCATGCTGATCGACGATGGTAATTTTCCACTCTTCTCTATCCAAGATGTGGCTCAGTTTGTTTACAACCATTGTCCCGGCCGTGCCTGCGCCAAGAACGACTAATTTTTTCATGGTGATACTCCTTTATTTTATCGGGTTAACTGGGCAATTGCGTCCAGCTTAATCATAAGGCCATTACGTTCATTAACAATATGGGCAATGATGTTGGCAATGCGTTGCACAAAAGATAGGATTTTGGCCTGTTCGGCGTCGTCCACGTAATAGACTTCAGTCAGATGGGCCGAAATCACTTGGGGGTTAACGCCAAACTCGGCGGCCATCGCCTGTACTTGCTCAGGGGTTGGCGGCCACACTTTAGGAGCAATGCCACCCACAAACACCATTCCCTTTAATTCAGCGCCCACCCGGATCATACCGCGAGAACAGAGCAATCCCAGGTGACTGGTTTTAAATTTTGGCTCAAGGTCAATCATCGCCGCCATATCGCGCCAGTCTTCAACGCACTTTTGCACCGCATTGGGCGTCTCGTGGATGGCTGAAAACAATCCGCAAGGTTGGCTTACCTCGGTGATTGGGTTGCCATCCATATCGGTGATTATTACCATCACCCCCAACGATTCGGCAAAGGTGTCTTGTATAAGTTGGACACATTCCATAGGCAGCAGAGAAGTCAAATCACTTGACGCCGCTTCGGGAACAGGCTGAGGCGACGCGCCCGGTTGGGCCGCCTTGCCATTAAGCCAAATATCCACCAAATCGCCGGGAAAGCGCCACTGCTTGCCAACCTTAATGGCCGGCAAGCGCCCCGCTTCTGCCATCCGGTAGATGGTAGAACGGTCAACGTGGAGTAATGTTTGCATATCTTTTGCAGTTAGCATTTCCGTCATCAGTTTTGCTCTATTGTGAAATAGTTAACAATCTAATGTTATTATAATGCAGATAATGCACAATAAATAGTGACAAATGTCACTATTTATATATGACATTCGTCATTATCCGCACTATCCGCATTATATGCATACAATGCAGATAGTGCGGATAAAGGAATCAACAGTTGCGTCCCGGCAAACAAAAAGGACGGTGAACAAGTTCACCGTCCTTTTTGTAAGTTATTTCATTATTGAAGACTCACGGTCTTCAATTACCAAATGCCTCACCCCGCCGGGCCGCAGGCAGCCG
>JAJRVO010000761.1 GCA_024277275.1 Chloroflexota bacterium | reverse complement strand
GGGTTACTATCCCTACGATAATCTCTGGACCACCTATCCCCCCCTCTTTCCGGCTGTGATGATTGTCATTCACCAGATTAGCGCCTTGATACCGCCCTGGGAACACGCTAATTTATGGTTCACTCTGTTATTGGGCGGGGTCTTCCTTCTGTTTGAAATCGGCAACTTTATCCTGCTATATATCTTTGCTCTAAAACTCTACCCAACCCCTAACCCCCAATCCAAAATCCAAAATGCCCTCCGACCATGCTGGATTTACGCGACTTTATTTGTTCCTATTTACACCCTCACCGGCTGGTTTGAGAGCTATCCTCTCTTTTTCTTCTTACTTAGTCTCTACCTGCTTCTGCAAAATCGTCCCTACCTAAGCGCGTTTTTTACCGGCGTAGGCTTTATGGTTAAGCTCATTCCTCTCATACTGCTGCCCGCTGCCGTTCAAATCTTTTCTAAAGTCAAGTATCAACTGAAAATTAGAAATTATAAATTGCAAATTGCAAAACTTGAAAACCAAAAACCAACGTCTAAAAACCCATTCATCCCTCATCCCTTGCAAGGCAAGGCTTCATCATTCATCATTCCTTTCGACTTGCCCCGCACTGCAATTTATATTGCCGTCTTTCTAATCACAGTTTTGGTTATCGCTTTTCCGTTTTATTCAATGAACCCCGATTTGATACTTGCCCCGCAGCAAATGACCGGCTCACGCGAACCGTGGGAAACAGTCTGGGCGTTAATTGACGGCAATTATGAATACGGGATTATTGCCTTAGATATGCGTAACCTGAATCTGGCCGAGGCTCAGACTGCGCCTACTCGGATTCCCTGGCTATGGGTAACTGCTATTTTTGGTATTATTTATGGCCTGTTTTACACACGACCGCTCAATTGGAGCGCGCCTCGCAACGCGCTGGCCTTTGTTGGGTTTACGCTGTGCCTGTTTATGCTCTGGTCAAAAGGGTACAGCCCCCAGTGGCTGGGCTGGCTGCTTTTCTTTGTCGCTCTCTTGTTGCCCAATTTGCGCGGCGTTATTTATGCCTCAATCCTCAGCCTGGCCAATATTATCGAGGCCAACTTTTACTTCATCATCTTTCCCCAAGAGCATTGGCTTTTTGCCCTAACGGTGCTTACTCGTACTTTTTTGCTAATTGTGCTGGCTATTGAATTTTTGTGGCTCATCTGGCCTCATACTGTCACCCCACGGGTCGAAAAAATCCGGGCCTGGGGTTTGGCGTTTTTTGTTGCACTGCTAATTGTCGGAGCTATTCCGGCCGGGCTGCAACTGGGTCACAGTTATTTTGAACAGCGACGGGAACAGAGTCCCTATGCCGCCACTATTGACCGTCTACAAAATGAGCAAGTGACCGGCGCTTTACTGCTCAATAGCCATACCGTTTATGATTGGTTTTACCCCTACCTACGCCACAACTACACCCTGTTTATGCTTGATGACTACGACGACCCGGGCAATCCGGTTGAAACTCGCACCAATGCCTTACTGAACAATATTGCCGCTCAAACTGATGTGCTGTGGATTTATGATGCCGACGCTGCGGTTACTACCCCCTCAGAAGAAACGCTAACCTCGTGGCTTGGCGACTGGCCTCCGGCTCACATTCAGGATATTGACGGCGGGCGATTATATTTGTTCATTCTCAAGTAGCCGAAATCTACAAGTCGTTAATTGAACAAACAAATTCCTTGAAAGGTACTCAAATGGAAAACTCAATTACTATTCGACCACTAGAGCCACATCACGCCCCTACCATTTCCAAAATACATTTGACGTCGCAAGAAGGCACTTTTTTAACTTCGCTGGGGCTGGATTTCTTAACACTGTTGTACAATCAGATTAGCCAATCGGACCACAGTATCAGTTATGCCGCCCTTAACAAGAAAAACGAAGTCGTTGGCTTTATTGCCGGTACATCTAATACCGGAACACTCTTTAAGGATATTATTTCAAAAAACGCTTTCCACTTAGGCTGGTTGGTCTTTAAGCAAGCCCTTAAGAATCCTGCTCTGTTATGGCAAACAATGAAAACCCTGGCTTATCCAAATCAAATGTCTGGCGACACCCCGGAAGCGGAGTTGCTGGCCTTAGCCGTACACCCTGACTGGCGTAATCAAAAAATTGGTAGCTGTTTGTTGCAAACGCTTATACAAAATATGCACGCTGTTCAAATCACCAAAATGGTTGTGACGGTTGATGCCCGCAATAATGGCGCCCTGCGATTTTATCGGCGGCAAGGCTTTGTTCAATGGGCTGATACAGAAATGTATAACCGGCCAATGGTGCATTTGGTTACATCAACAGATAGTGATGTAATATTCAATAAAACAAATGATTGACACCATATTGCCTTTGTGGTACAATATAACACATCAAAACACTTTTAGGAGGTATGACACATGCACCGCTTACAAATTTCACTCACTGAAACTCAATATGAATTTCTAAAATCAGAGGCTTTTGTATCAAGCAAAAGTATGGCCGGCGTTCTACGAGACTTGCTAGATGAAATTATTGCCGCCCGTCAACAGAGTATTTTAAAAGATGACCCAATCTGGGATGTTATTGGCATTGCCCAAGAAATTGACGGCCCTACCGATGTCAGCGCCAACGTTGACAAATACCTGTATGGCGTTCCCCTGGAACCAGTCGCCCACAATCACCTGCCAAAAGTAGCCGAGGATACAACCGATGAGTACAATGTTGATTGACACCAGCGCCCTCCACGCCCTTAACTACGCCCGCGACGATCATCACGCCAAAGCTTTGGCTTACTTTAAATCGCTGGCGGGGCGGGTCAAACCCATTTTAACCGAGTGGGTCTTTGTGGAAACAATGAACTTGACCAAAGCCCGCCTGGGCCCAGAGTACGCTATTGCTTTTGGCCGTCAATTGAAAGCCAGCAAAACCTTTTACCCACTAATTTTAATTGACGATGATAAACGAAACACCTGGGACATCTTTGAACGATACGACGACAAGGAGTGGAGCTATGTTGACTGTTCCCTGTTGGCGGTAGCGCAGCGATTAAAGATTAGGCGCATCTTTACCTTTGATCGTCACTTTCGGCAAATGGGACTTGAGGTGGTACCCTGAGAGTCAAAAAAACGTATGGTATAATGAAAGCTATCGGAATGTTGAAACGCTCAAAGTGTAAATCAGCGTTAGAAAAGAGGGGTCTTGATGGAAAAAGTCATTGAAGCGTCACAACCCAAGCAGGTAACTGAAAAGATTACCTATGAAGAATTCTTAAAAAAATATTCCAATGTCCACGCCGAGTGGATTGGCGGGGAGGTTATTCACTTAATGACAGCTTCAGATAGACACCAAGATTTGGTACGCTGGTTAATTTCTATTTTAAGTCTTTTTGTTGAAACCTACGATTTGGGTTGGCTCCGACCAGCCCCGTTTAACATGCAGATACCTCATCTTGACCGTGGGCGAGAACCAGACATTCTATTTGTTGCCAAAGAACGATTACACATTGTCCAACCCTCCAACTTATCCGAAGCCGCCGACCTGGTCATAGAAATTATCTCTCCCGAAAGCATAGGCCGAGACCGAGGCGAAAAATTTGTTGAATACGAAACCGCCGGCGTACGCGAATATTGGCTCATTGACCCCGACCGTGAACAAGCTGAATTCTACCGATTGGCCGGCACCGGTCGCTATCGCCTAATTTCACCCGATGCCGACGGTCTTTTTCACTCCACCGTTTTGCCCAACTTCTGGCTAAAGGTCGATTGGCTGTGGCAGGAATCGCTGCCAAAAGTGTTAGACGTAATCAGGCAGTTTGGGCTATTGGATCAATAACAAGGCGTTAGCAAATGCATCCCGCCCAATCCCAAGTCCCAAATCCCGAACCTTCACGCATCACGCCAAGCAACCCTTGGTTGCCCGCATCACGCTATCTCTTCCTTTTCCTCCTCGCTATCTATCTTTTCACATACACCCCCCGCATCAACTCCAGCGATGGGCTGGCAATGTTTGCCACAGCGGAGAGTTTGGTTCGGCGAGGAGCGCTGGATATTGAGCAGATCCGTTGGATGGGGCTGCAACAAGGAACTTACGGCCTCGATGGCCTGCTCTACTCCCGCAAAGGGATAGGCGTTCCCATCGGCCTGCTGCCGTTGACCTGGCTGGGACTGGTTGTACCCTGGTTTGGAACCGTCAGCGCAAGTTTGCTCTTCAACGCCATTGTCACCGCCGCAACGGCTGTACTGCTGTTGGGCTATCTTCAACAGTTAGGCTTTAGCCAACGTATTGGCTTAATTGTTGCCCTCACCTATGGCCTTACCACCCTGGCGTGGCCCTACGCCAAATCTCTTTTCAGCGACCCCTTCTCTGGGCTGCTTTTGCTGGCTGCGGCTTTTATGTTGCTCAAGTTTCGCCACGGTATAACCAGCAGAGGAGCAGAGGAGCAGGGGAGCAAGGGGGCAAAAACAATCTCCCCTGCCCCCCTGCTCCCCTGCCCCCCTGCTAGTTGGCGGAGTCTTGTTAAATCGCTACGCTACCCCTTCCTGGCGGGTCTTTTCCTGGGATGGAATGTGGCTACTCGGTATGCCGAGACGCTATTTTTGCCGGTATACGGGCTGCTCCTGCTTACCTACCTATTCACAATTCACTATTCACAATTCACTATTCACAATTTAAAAAAATTCATCATTCATCTTCACGCAAAGCGTCCATCATTCATCATTCAATCAATCATTGCCTTCAGTGCTCCTATTTTGCTCATCAGTCTGGGATTAATCACGTTTAACCTATCCCGCTATGGCGACCCCTTTAACACCGGCTATCTGCCCAACGAGACCTTCAGCGGCGTTCTATGGGAAGGCATTGTCGGACAACTGATCAGCCCGGGACGAGGATTGTTACTCTATTGCCCAATTTTTATTGTCAGTTTATGGGGCGTTGTGCTCTTCTTTCGCCGCTTTCAGGCCGAGGCAATGCTGGCTCTAAGTGTCATCATCATCCACCTGCTGCTATACGGAAAATGGTTTATGTGGCACGGCGGTTACGCCTGGGGACCACGATTTATGATTCCAACGCTACCGTTTTGGGCCATGTTTCTGGCCCCCATTGTAGAGCGTGTCTTTCCTGTTGGAAATTGGAAATTGGGGATTGAGGATTGGAAACCCAAAATCCTCCGTATTACTTTTTTGGCGCTGGCAATTCTTAGTCTCATTTCCCAACTTTTGAGCGTAATGATCGATTTTGCTCCCTTTCAAAACTCGTTGCTTGATACGGGGCTGCCCCTTTTTGCTCGTCAAACTTTTTTCAATCCCCAATACTCGGCAATTGTTGGGGCGTGGGCCTTTATCAGCCTGGATACGCTAGACCTGGCCTGGGTTTGGCAAGGACAAGTTAACTGGTGGTTATTGGCCGCACTGGTAGTTAACATTGGTATAACCGGCTTTTATCTCAAATGGCAAATAGAAAGTAATAAAAAATCTAAAATCCAATACCTGCCTTATCTCTCTACCCTAATTGCTCTAATCTTTCTGTTGACTCGCACCCATACCCTCCCACCCCAATCATTGCAAGACACAGCAGCAGCCTTAAATAAAACCATCCAACCCACCGATGCGGTAATTACAAACAACACGGAGATAGCAATGCCCCTTGCCGAGCTTTATAAAGGCCATACTCTGGTATTGGGTCTAAATAACGGCGGTTTTCCGCTACCTGATGATGTAACGAGTCGCTTGAAGGACACTATTGCCAAACACTCGCAGGTATGGTGGTTGCCCAATTGGCTGCCCCCGGAAGAGAGCGCCATTGAGCAAACCTTGTTGGCAGAGGGATTTCAGGCGCGTAGCGATAACTTTAACGGGCAACGCCTGGTTTTATTTGCCTACCCACCCAACTTACCTGCTGATACTACCTTTGTTAAAGCCAATTTTGACAATCTAATCAGCTTGACAGAAGTAGCCTATCCGCCTAATACTGCCGAGGGCGTCGCATTTCCTGTTCAGTTGCAGTGGCAGGCCATTACGCCTCTGGTCCAAAATTACCACGTTTTTATTCACTTATTGGATAGAGAGGGCCAGGTTGTGGCTCAGGCCGATGGGCAACCGGCGCAATGGAAGCACCCTACCTCAACATGGGTCGTTGGCGAGACGGTAGTTGACCGGCACGGTCTGTGGATTCCGGCCAAGACGGCGCCGGGAGAGTATCAACTACTAATGGGGGTGTATCGACCTGAAGATGGTCGTCGGTTATCTTTGTTAACCGGGGAGGACACGGTTAGATTTGTAGTGTGGATTGAGTAATTCCAATTTGGGATAAGAGTTTGAAATTTTATCTCCTTATTAGAGGCCAGGGCTGTTCAGTTCTCACCAATCGCCGATGATTTTACCGCCAAGGACGCCAAGATCGCCAAGATTTTTATAAATTCTTTGCGTCCTTGGCGCTCTTGGCGGTTTAAAAATTATGCCACGCCTTAGAACTGAACAGCCCT
>JAJRVO010000760.1 GCA_024277275.1 Chloroflexota bacterium | reverse complement strand
TTAAACTTGAGAATTTCATTGTGAGAGACTCCTTTCTAAACTTGGTTAAATTTATTAGATACTCTCACTATATTCAATCTCAAGTAAAAATGCTGGACATAATTCTCCCCAAATTCTGACCAAAAGCTGACGCCGCGAGTTAAGGGCAGCAAGTTCGCTTTGACAATGTTTTGTAATCTGTTATATTCCAGCCGGACAAAATTGAAGATTAGTGGAGAAGCTGTTATGAAACGAATCTGCGTGTTCTGCGGGTCAAGCCCCGGAGCAAAACCGGAGTATGTTCAGGCGGCCAAGCAGTTGGGCAATGCGCTTGTCGATAAGAATATTGGGCTTGTTTACGGCGGGGGAAGCCTGGGATTGATGGGCGTAATTGGAAATGCCGTTCTTGAGCAAGGGGGCGAAGTTATCGGCGTTATTCCGCGAGACCTGGCAGAAAAGAAAGTGGCTTTGACCAAACTGCCTGACCTGCGGATAGTTGATTCTATGCACCAGCGGAAAGCGATGATGGCCGAGCTTGCCGGCGCTTTTATCGCCCTACCCGGCGGGCTGGGCACAATTGAGGAGTTTTTTGAGGCCGTTACCTGGACACAGCTTGGCGTACATAAAAAACCTTGCGGCCTCTTGAATGTGGGTCAATTTTTTGACAAGCTGATAGATTTTTTGGATTATGTTGTTGAGCAGCAGTTCATCAAAGTGGAACATCGCTCGATGATACTGGTCGACAAAAGCCCTGAGACGCTGCTTAAAAAAATTAAGGGGTTTCAACCGCCAAATGTGGACAAAGCGGCATGGGCCTTGAGCCTGGCCAACAACGAGTCTAAGCATCCAATGCAAACAAAGCCGCCCCGCACGCTCCCATAAGCTGGGGGTAATGGGGAAGGATAATTTTTTGACCGGTCTCTTCCTCTAACATCTGGCGGATGGCCGGGTTTTGCGCCACGCCGCCGGAGAGCATCAGGGGAGGCGTGAGACCGACCGTCAGAATCATCGACACCATACGTTTTACCAGCGACCGATGAAGGCCCCGCAAGATGGAGGCTATGGAAACGCCGTGGGCAATGAGGGAGATGACCTCCGACTCGGCAAAGACGGTGCAGGTACTGGAGATTGAAACTTCATCTGAAACCGATAGCGCCTCTGGCCCCATGCGGTCTAGCGACACCTTAAGACGGCTGGCCGTGTTCTCCAAAAATCGTCCGGTTCCGGCGGCGCACTTGTCGTTCATGGTAAAATCGATAACTTTTCCCTGCGGGCTAATGCCGATAACCTTGCTGTCCTGGCCGCCAATATCGACCAGCGTACCCCCATGACCGAGTTCCCGATAGATGCCCCTGGCGTGGCACGTAATTTCGGTTACGGTGCGTGTTGCCTGGTTTACCAAACCCCGTCCATAACCTGTGGCGACCAGGGGAATGCCATCCAAAGGGCCGGTTACGTTACGGGCGCGTTCCAAAAAGCGCGCTATCTGGTTCTCCAGCAGAGGTTCGGCCTGCTCCAGAAAATGCCAAGCCATCTCTCCCTCTGCGTCTAACCCTACCATCTTGACGGTTGTGGAGCCTACGTCAAGTCCCAAAGCCTGAATTTTTGACACGCTAAACCTCCAGCATCTCTATAAAGGCGTCCAGCCGGTTGGCGACCTGCTCTTTTGAAAAGGAGCGAGAGTCGTTGTGGTCGGCTTCTAACAGCAGCGCAGGAACGCCGAAATCCCGGATTAAGCGGTCTCGCTGGTCCATCTGGCCGACGGAGTAGGGCTTACAGGAGCGATCCGAATGGAGGATAACGCCGTCCAAGCGGTAATCGTCGATCATCTGTCGCATTGTTGCCAGTTTGTCCCCTGTGCCACGATTGAGGATGGGGTACATGTAGGTGCGGGCCATAGACTCCAGGGGTCGCTCCGGATCCATTTTGGGAGTAAGTTCTGCCCAGGCGTTGGTGTAGGTAGAGGCGGCAATGACCACGCCGTGTCGCCCCAGAAACTCAGCCAGGTAACGCAGCCGGTACCAGACCGGCAGGTTATCCCAGAGCAGACGTTTGCGCTCGTTCTTAACTGCGCCAATTACTTGAGCAATACGCTCGTCCACTTCTTTGAGCATTGCCGCGTAAAAATCGACGGTGAAGTTATCCCCGCGCATCTCTACAATGGGGGCCATTTGGATAAACTGGTCGAAGACAGAGATTGGCGCGGGGCGATGCCGGCATCGCCCCAGTAGCTCTAGCCACAGTTCAGAGGCCAGCTTACTTAGGCGGGTAACTTCCTTCAGTTTTCGCTCGTCCAGAGATTGGCCCGCCACTTCTTCGGCGATGGGGATGGCTTCTTCTAACTGTCGCTTAACGTAGGCCACAGAATGATCTGTGGTCTCAGTGTAAACAAAGGGGGTGTCGATGAGAATTAGGGGGACATCGAAGTGATGAGCCAGGACGCGGTACCAGTGGAGAACGGTTTGGCAGATGTTGGTGCAGGTCAACAGCAGATCGGGTTTGGGCAGCTTGCCAACCGGGGTTTGGCAGGAGAGCATCGTCCCCAAATCGGTGCGGGCATAGGAACAGATATCGCGGGAGTAGCCGGCGTTCTCCGCCTGAGCGCAAATATCCACCGCCGTCCGGGTTGTGCCACAAACGGCCCCGTGGTTTTCAGGGTAGAGCAAATAAAAATCCAAAGCCTTGAGAAATTCTATGGGCGCCCCGGATGTAACCCAGGCCACCTTGCCGCGCAGGTTGGCATAGCGGCCTTTCAAGTAGTGCCGCCCAATCAGTTCTTTGGTCCGCGCTGAGATTTTGAGCGGCGGGGTCAGGATATGGCTTTTGCCGTGAGCGCCGCGCTTAACCCGTCGCTCGGCCTGCCATCTTACCCATCGCAAGCCTGCCCGGCCAAGCAGATTGACATTCCAGTGGTAGCGCAGTGCAGGGCCAATGCTCATTGTATCATCTCCAAAAAGGCTTCAAGCCTGGTGAGAGCCTGATGAGAAAGGGGATCATTAAGGTCCATCTCTATGGTTAATGAGGGAAGCCCGGCCTCTTGCAACCCTTGACGCAATTGCGGGAGATCGAACAGTTCCGGCTCGCAGAACTTGACCTCGTAAAAGATTACACCTTTGGCCCCGGATGTCTCTACCAACTGCAAAAGATGTTCCAAACGCTCCTTGATTGAATTGCCCCGGGTAGGGTCGGGGGGAGCGTAAAGGATTCTTTCGGCGATACGGCGGAAGGGATCGTCACTTTGGCCGGGAGGGTAAAGGCGACGCCCGCAGCAGGCCAGATCGTCCGCCGCGACGACACCGCCCATCTGGGAGATTGCCCCCAGGAGGCTCATAGGTTCCGGGACAATGCCCGAAAGAAGGATAGGGATACCACCATCTTGTGTCGTGTCGACCTTTTGCGCCAGCGCCTTCTGCGCCAACTCCATAAATGTCTCGGCGGGCAAGTGTTCACGGTTGCGAAGGAGTCGATAAAAAGCCAGATTGGAGAAAGGCAGGTTGCGGCGACAACGATGAAGTTCTGAGAGGAGTTTGTCTGCCGCTTCTTCGCGGTAGATGCTTTGCAACAGGTCTGCATCCGTGGGCGAATGCCCAGTGATTGCCTCAAGTTGCCGGTAGATGGAGCGGAGTTCGTTGGCAAAAAAGTCAACATCGCTTTCCCGCTTGCCTCGGGGCAAGTAGATAGGTATAACGGGCTGTTTGGGAGAAACAAAGTCGAGCAAGATGCTGCCTAAACCCTGGAGCGAATCGCAGGTATGGGGGACAATGAGGATATCGGTAATGTCAAGGCCGCCTGACTGAAGAAAAGAAAGGGCGTTGTGGACAATGGAACAAACGTAAGGCTGAAGGTGTTTAGCCCCGTCTCTGGCCTTTATTCCGGGCGGTCCCCAGACCTCTACCGGGAGAATGTTAAAGGCGCGAAGCAGGCTGCGGGGGTAGTGAATAGGTAGTACAGCCGCTACGTAACCCCCCTGTTCCTTAAAGGTGCGGATGACATCTATACGACGAGGAATGGCTGGAATTGTCATGTTCCTGTGAGGGTGTGTTTACGACTCTTCTGACTCTTTGTCATCAGAGCCGTTTCCATGGCGGCGACGGATATCGCGGGCTTTGGCTTGCAAATCAACAAAGAAATCAGTTTCAACAATATCGCTGACTTGCTGTTTGCGTTTTGTTTCATCTATCTCTATGCGCAACTGTTGCACTTCTTTCTTTAGCCGTTGCTCGCGGGCGTAGACCTGTTCGGCCATATGTTTAAAGACACGGGATAGTTGGCCTACTTCGTCGGTTCGCTCGGCAACAGGGGCCAGAGGGGCAAGTTCATAGTTGCCGTCGTCAATTGCCGATGCTACGTTACTGACAACCAGGATTGGTTGGATGATCCAACTTGCCAGTAAAACCCCAAGCGCCGTTGCCACAATTAACACCAATATCCCCAGATAAACAGTCCGGCGCAGATTTTCTAAAATTGGGCCGGTAAAATCTTTGGCCGGAATGATGACTACAGTAAGCCAATCAAGCCCCCGGCCATCTTGCAGCGGGGCTGCCTCAACAAATATCTGGTCGCCCTCAAAATCAAAGGTCCATTGTTGGTTACCCTCAATTTTATCAAAGCTGCCAAATTTATTCAGCAAGTGTTGCGCAGTGGCCCTAATTAAAGGCCGGCTGCTGTCTGTAACCTTCAGTCGCGCTTGTTTGCCATCGTCGGTGGTGGTAAACGGCGGTTCATCGCCCGAGGTGGCTACAAAGTCTCCGGTTCTTTCAATAATGATAGCCTCTCCGGTTGGGCTAATGTCCAAACCACGCAAAAAATCGGTCAATTCTGCAAGGGTAAGATCAATTCCCAACACGCCAAAAAGGCTACCTGTTTCATCATAAACAGGTATAACCGGAGAGATACCAAGAATTGGTCTGGCAGAAAAGACATAAATTGGAGACCACGTTGCTTCGCCCGTCTCCACGGCAGCCTGATACCAGGGACGAATACGCGGATCATACTCTTTTCGTTCAATTTCT
>JAJRVO010000759.1 GCA_024277275.1 Chloroflexota bacterium | reverse complement strand
AATTACCAATTACCTGTCATAAGGCATCATATCTTGCTCAGGCCGAGTGGTTATCCCTAATCTAATTTTGGAGCGATATTTATGGATCAAGTCCTGGCTCAGATTAGCCCCTTTGAGGCAATTTTAAATAGTATTGTCCTTTTTATCCCCAAGCTGGTGGTCGCCATTATTATTTTTTTGGCAACCTTGTATGCGGCTCGACTGGGATTTAAATTTGTTGGTCTTGCCCTTGAGAAGCGTAAGGTTGACCCGGAGCTAAGTTTGCTCCTTTCCAGAGTAACGCAAATTGCCATTATTATTTTTGGCACAATCTGGGCCTTGTCTACCGTTAATTTTGATGTAACCGGCTTTGTAGCCGGCTTGGGCATTATCGGGTTTACCGTTGGTTTTGCCCTTAAAGACGTGGCCGAGAACTTTGTGGCCGGTATCTTGCTGCTGTTGCAACAACCCTTTGATATTGGCGACGCGGTTGAAGCGGGCGGCTACAGCGGCACAGTCACCAGCATTGAAGTTAGAACAACCACCATACGCACTTGGGATGGCTTGCTGGTCTTGGTCCCCAATGCTCAGGTCTACAGCAGTCCAATCACCAACTACTCAAAAGTTGATAAGCAACGAATCCGCCTAAATGTTGGGGTAGGGTATGAGTCCGACCTGGAAAAAGTGGATGCTGTGCTGCTTGAGGTGGTCGACCAGTTATCCGGCGTTAAAGATGACCCGGCCCCATTTGTGGCCTTTAATGAATTTAGCGATAGTTCTATCAACTGCACGCTCTATTTTTGGATTGACACCAGCGAGGCAGGCAAGCTAGGCACAACAGATGATTTGGTCAAAGGTATCAAGGTAGCATTTGAACGGGAAGGCATCAACATTCCCTTTCCCACTCAGACGGTTTATATGCAAAATAAAGTTTGATGAGTTGGGTATCGAGTTAAATGAGTTTAATGAGTTGATGAGTTTATTGAGTTTGCTAACTCACCCAACTCATCAAAACTCACCTAACTCACCCCACTCACCCAACTCATTAAACTCACTCTACCCCCCACACCCGTAGATTATCAAAGACAATGTGAGCGCCGGGTTCATCGTATGTACCGGCCAAAAGCCCTATATCCCCGCGATTGAAATCGGAGTCGATGGCTGTGTCTACCAGCTTGCCATTGATGTAAAACGTAAACCTGGAACCAACTGCCTCAACCCGAATTACGTTGTCTTGATTGCCTTGCTTGATGGCGTCGCTTTCTATCCAGGAAATAATATCAAGGAATTCATCATCGACCACTTTTCCAAACGTGTAGAAGCCATCGCTGCTGATTTCAAACCTGTAAAAGTTAGAGTCATCCCGATAACGTAAGAGAACGCCGTAGTTATTATCGTCAGGGCCATCCAGTTGACTGGTTTCCACCTCTAAAATAAAGTCGTCAAAGTGTCGACCGGCGGTGGCCCAGATATCATACCCCTCTTCTGTAACCAGAATAAAGTATCGCCCGTCATCATAGCCTTTGCTGTGGTCGTTGTCCTGGTACACCTCCCATCGCTCGGCGCTAAAATCATCCTCAAAGAGCAGTTGGCCTTGTTCTGTTGGCGACTCAGACAAATCGGGGTCGGATACCTCATCGAGGCCAAAGCCCGGTGAGTTTGTGGCCTCATTCAAACCAAAGCCCAGCCCCAAACCGCTTATAAAAGAAAAACAGGCGCAGAGAAGGATAATAATTACAGCCAGGATTATGATTGTACTTTGTGATGTTGATGCTTCTGAATTCATTTGGTTTTTTACTCCTGCGCTGTTTTTAATACTTGTTCCATCACCGTTTCATCCGGGGCGAGAACAATTAGGGTGCGCGCTGAATTACTTTGCTTGCCGTTTTGGGCTATAAGCAGCACATCTTCACCTACCCACTTTGTTTGAGTTGTGCTTTCAACTGGCTGTACTTCATCCCCAAAACGCCTTTGAGCAAATTCATTGTAGAGATTGGCAAATTCATCCTGTTCCGACTTGTCGTCCCAGGCCAGTAAGAGGACCAGTAGAACTTGCTTTGTTACGGGGTTTTGGTAAACGGCGTAATGGTCGCCGCCCCATCCTTGTGCGGCTTGAGCGGCCTGTCGCCGGGTTAAGTAAACATCCAGATAGAGACGCAGGGCAAACTCTCCCATTACATTTTCATGCACCAGTCGCCAATCGCTCCCCAGCGTATCGGTTAAGGGAGCGATGGCGATAACCTGGGGCGCATCATCAGGGTAGCGCGTTGGATGCAGAATCTGCTCGCTGGATTGGGGCGGGTTGGCAAAAGCTTTGTCTACAGCTTGCCAGCCTCCCCGTTGATAAAGATGAGTCGCAAATAACAAACCGTCTTGATAAGGAAACATCAGGCTTTTTCGCAGATAAGGCGGGGCCTGGTTAAGGGCCGTCTGGTCTACCCCCAGAGCTGCGCCAACCAGTCCCAGCATTTCAAGCGGGGTAAAGTGAGCGGTCATATACTGCTACATGCTCAGGGTGGCGTCACCCTCAACCAGGGCGTGGACTGCCAGAAGCTGGTCATCATTCAGATTGGCCTGATTATCTCCTATGCCCAAAGCCTCCAAGTCAAAATGCTGATCTTGTAGAGCGTGGGTGTACTCGTGAGCAAAAGTGATTTTCTCAAGCGCTCCCATATTTCCCCGGTAGCTGACCACATAAAAAGTCTCCTCATCGGGATCGTAGAGACCGGCCACTTGTTCTCCAAGTAAGCCGGTCATCATCTGGTAAATGTCCATATCGGGCGGGATGAGTTCCAGCGCAACCAGCACAATCTCATCTCGACGCACATCTTCAAGCGTATACTCTTCCTCCATTTTTTGCAGAACCACCCGGCTCATTTCTTCCGGGCTAACCAGGCGACGCGTTACGGAAATTTGAGCCTCAAGTTTGCGTAAGGTCTCTGTCCGATCGACAACAAGATCCATTGTCTCTTGAAAAAGCGTTCGGTTTTCGGCCTGGGAGCGTAACGCTTTAATCTCCTGGCGTAGCTCCTCCACCTCTTGCCGGAGCGACTCAATCTCGGCCTGCCGCGCTGCCGCCAAATCTGCCTCCCGCCGCGCCCAAAGGAAAAGAGCCGCATTACCGACGAGGGAAATCAAGAGAAGGACGAGCAATAAACAACCTAAAACTTTTTCTTGCCGGCGCATACGCACATCTCGATTTTTGTTTT
>JAJRVO010000758.1 GCA_024277275.1 Chloroflexota bacterium | reverse complement strand
CCGCCGGGCGACGGTGTTGGTCAGGGCAAAGGCCCAGGTTCCTTGCTCGGCGTGGTTGAGTACCGTTACCAGCAAGTTAAGCTCCATCGGGTCGGGCCAGGCTATCTCCGGCGCAGCAGATTTTAAGAGTTGCGGGAGTGTTTTGGCAGGAGGCGAGTCAGTCGGCATTATCGTTATCCAGTAGTTGGTTTACTATTGGGTTTACATCGCGCCAGGCTTCATTGTTGGTGTATTCCAGCAGGCTGAGGTTGTGCAAACACTCCAGGTCGGGGGTGTTGTTGCGCATAGCTTTATCCTCTTGACGGCGGCGTAGCAAATCAAGCTGTTCTGCGGTTAAAATGGCCTGGTAATCGCGTCGCTCTTTGTAAATGGACGCATCTACATTTTCCAACCCGACGCGGCTGTGGTTTGAGGCCAGGGTATGCACCACGGCTCGTTGGGTCAGGTCAATCAGAATCAGAGGGACGCCGCCGCTCATTTCTACCAGCCGCTCCAGGGCAGGCGGCTCAATCAAATCGGCCTCAATTCGCTCCAACACCATGCGGCGCAACATATCGCGCCCGGTGGGATGGGGATCGCCGTTTCGGTTGTTAATTTTAATGTTGGGCAGGGGGTAAGTTTCGTCAAAGTTGCGACTAATTTGGTTGTAGTCGTTGGTATAGCGCAGGGAGATGGGGAAGGTGTAGATGACGTGGGTGGCAGGACGGGTGAGGGTGGCGGCGTGGTTTAGATATAATTTACGGGCCACCTCACGGTCGAGCTTGTCAATATCTTCTACAATAATCAGAGTTTGGCGACCAATTTTGCGCCGGATATCATCTGCCATAAATTTGATGTCTTCCAGCAGCCGTTCCATATTTTTTTCCAGACGAGACCGAATTACATCGCGGGTGGCCGGCTCAACCCGGAACTTGCTCTCCAATTCTACCGCCAGCAGGTTTACTTTGGCGGTTATAGTGGCGTTTTCAAAATGGTCGCGGGCGCGGAGCGGAATATCTTTGAGTAGGGTTGTATCGAACCATCTAAATACATCATCCAGTAAATCTTCACGGATAATCTGGGTAATGTCTTTGGTCAAAATATCTTTGTCGGTGGCTGTAGCCAGCAGTTGGTTGGCAATGCCCAACACCAAGTCGGTAAAGTGGAGGTTAGAGGGGTTGAGCGATTTTGTTACCGAAAAGTGAATCACAAAGAATTCAGAGCGGATGCCGCGTTCACCGACCAGCCGGTAAAGTTCGGTAGATTTGCCGCTGCCGCGCGGGCCGGTAAATAAAAATTTACCGGGTTTGGTCAGCGATTGCAGTAGGACTTTCATCTGCCCCATTTCATCCAGCCGTTCCGGTGGTCGTTCCACGTAAAAAGCGTCCAGTTCGGCTTTAGTCATCAGCGGCCGGCGGGAGTCGAAAACATTGATTGCCTCGGCCAGGGTGGTTGCTTTTTTGGGAATATTCATTGGATATCTCCTTCTCCGTTTGTACTCTTACAGCCCCGTATACAAATACATCAAGGGCGACCCGGCGTCAAAGTGGAGAATCTGTCGCAACTCCTCAATTGGCGAGGGACGGTAGAGGGCTGCGCCCAAAACGTCTGCAAAACCGGCCTGGTGACTGTATTCTATAATACGCGGTTCTTCATTTTCTTCAAGCTCAATGCCGCCCAGTTCTGCGGCGCGTTTGATAACGTCGGGCAGGTAGCCCAACTTGTCCACCAGGCCCATCTCCTGGGCTTGCCGTCCGCTGCAAATGCGGCCGTCGGCAATCTCGCGGACCTCTTTTTCGGTCATGCCGCGCCCCTCGGCCACAATGTTGACAAAATCGGCGTAAATTTCGTCGATGATGATTTGCCACAGTTCACGGTCTTCCTCGGTAAAGTTGCGAAAGGGGTTGCCGGTATCCTTAAACTTGCCGCTTTTGATGGTGATGGCGGTGACGCCGTACTCCTCGGCAAACTCCTCCACGTTGATAAACTGGCTGATAACGCCGATTGAGCAGGTCAGGGTGCTGGGGCCGGCCCAGATTTCGTCGGTGGGGGCGGAGACGTAGTAACCGCCGGACGCGGCCAGGCTGCCCATAGCGGCGATAATAGGCTTGTCTATCTCTTTGATTTTTAGGTAAATTTCGTCAGAGGCAAAGACGCTGCCACCGGGGCTATCGACATAAAGAATGATGGCTTTAACGTCCTCGTCGTCATTGGCGTTTTTTAGATGCTCAATGATAGTTTGGCTAAAAGCCGTGCCCGTGACGCCGCCGCCAAAGGGGCTGGGGGGTGGCGCTTCGCCGGGAACAATGACTCCTTCTACCCGAATTATGGCGATGCCCTCGCCAAAGGCCAGCCCCATTTGGCCGCCGCCAAACTTGTTGGCAACCCACAGCCCCACGGCCACAAATCCTCCGCAAACCAGCAGGGTTACAAGAGACAGGCCGATGATCCAGTACCAGGTTTTTCGCTTTTTCATTGGTGTTGCTCCTTTAAAAATAGTTGGGTGAGTTAGGTGGGTTTAATGAGTTAGGCGAGTTATGTTTGCTGGTTACAACTCATTAAACTCATAAAACTCCCAAAACTCATATAACTTTACTTTCTACGCTTAAGCCAATTTTGTATAGTTTGATAAGCCGCGCTGACTTCATCCGGCAGAGTTCCGGTAGAGAGAATGATG
>JAJRVO010000757.1 GCA_024277275.1 Chloroflexota bacterium | reverse complement strand
CGGAGATATATATGCGTCGGGTTTTAGAGTATCAGGCCGATCAAATTGAAATGGTTCTAACCAGCCATCGCGTCCCCGGCCGGGTAACGGGCGGAGTAGTGACGCCGCGTTGGGTCAGCTACCGGATTCTGCCCGAAATCTCTACCAAGGTTTCCCGTGTCATCAAATTATCCGAAGAGATAGCCTTAAGGCTGGGCGCTCAACGAGTGCGTGTTTCCCGGCAAGGTCCTAGCCTGCAAATTGACGTGCCGCGTGAAGACGGTCAGGTGGTTCGCTTAATGAACCTGTGCCGGCGTCGTAAAGACGTACCTAAACAAACGGCAATCTTGGGTATGGACGAAACCGGCGTGCCGTTGCTGCTACGGTTGCCCTCGCCGGAGGTGGCCCACGTGCTGGTGGCAGGCACAACCGGCTCCGGCAAAACAGCCCTGGCCCGGAGTATGGCCCTATCGCTGGCAATGCACAACCGGCTGGGCGAGGTGCAAATGCTGTTCATCGACCCCAATGGGAACGGCTTTGACCCCTTTATCACCTTTGAAAGCGCCGGCGGCGGTTTGCCTCATCTCTTGCGCCCGGCTGTCCGGGATGTGCATCAGGCTGTCTTTCTACTGGGGGAGATGGTCGAAGAGATGGTGCGCCGCGACCGGGAAAATATTAGCGAACCGCGCGTGGTTATTTTTATCGACGAGGTGGCCGACCTGATGGAGCAAGGCGGCAAAGCAATGGACCGCTTAATGACCCGATTAACCCAACGTGGCCGGAGCGCCGGTTTGCACATTATTGCCTGCACCCAAAAACCCCTGGTCGCCAGCATTGGCAGCTTAACCCGCAGCAACTTTCCGGTGCGGCTGGTTGGCAGCGTAGCCAGCGCCGACGACGCCAAAATTGCGGCCGGTATCACCGGCACAGGCGCGGAAAAGTTGCTGGGTCGAGGCGATTTTTTACTGGTGGCTAAAGGACATGTTACCCGTTTTCAGGCCGCCTATGTTAACGAGCAGGAAATCAAACAGATTGTCAGCCGGATGAACGCCGGCGGTCGCTTCAGTCGTCGTTGGTTGACCGGGGAACAAAACACGCCATTGGTTGCTACCGGCACTGATGGTCGGGTTGTCGACGCGCCCTCCACTGCATCTACCGCGCAACCTAAGCCCAAATCTAAACGGCGCGGCCTGGGCCTTATGTTTGGACATCAACTCAGGTTGATAAAATAAGTTTTCAAAAAAGGTCATAGAGTTTATGAGTTTTATGAGTTTGGTGAGTTCAGTGAGTTCGCAGGCTGCCGGTTGGCGCGTTCGCAATTGGCAGCAAAAGTAAACGGTTGTTTTACCGGATTTTTTAACTCATTAAACTCACCCAACTCAAAACTCTATAAACTCTAGCAGAGAGCAGGTGAGCTATGAAGAAGTTTGTATTTGTAACGGGTATTGCCTTTGCCATCGCCCTGGCTGTGGTGGTGGGCACGCGCATCAGCCCAGATGCTATGGCCGTAATTATTGGCATCATTTGTGGGGTCTTGGCCTCAATACCGACCACCGCTATTTTGCTGTGGGTATTGCGCCAGCGCGAAAGGCAAATGGAAACGCAATTTGGACCGGCGCGCGTTGGTCACTACCCGCCTGTTGTCGTAGTAAATGGGCAAGGCACAAACGGATATGGCGGTATGCATAGCCCACCGGCTTTAACCGCGACCACCCCGCCCGGATCGCGTGATTTCAAAGTGATTGGTCAGGAGAATACCGAAACCGTGGGCGATGTTCTACCGCCATTTTGGGAGCAAATATGAAGCAAATGGTAGAGTCGATAAAAATGTTGGAGCGCCGCTTTAACTTTTTCCCCGCCAAGTTTTACTGGCGAGGGCGGGTCTACAAAATTGATGCGGTCAATGAGTGCAAGACTGTGACCAATCCGTGGGATGGCGGCGCAATGTATCATTTTTGGGTTCGGTGTAACGGCCAAATGTTGCATCTTTGCGAGGAGTTGCCCAATGGCCACTGGTTGTTGCATTGTGACTAAGAGGAGTTCAAGATTATGAAAGAAGGATTACTTTGGTTCGACAACGATCCCAAACGTAAACTGGTCGACAAGGTTGACCGGGCCGCCAAACGTTACCGTGCCAGGCTGCGGCGCAAACCGACCGTTTGTTACGTTAATGCCGAGGAGTTTAACATTGAGATTGATGAGATTAATGGCATCCACCTGAAACCGGCCAATCACATCCGGCCCCATTATTTTTGGATAGGCGTGGAGCAAGACACTATTTCGGCCAAAGCGGCTTGAGCAAATCTCCCCATTTGTTAATAGTATGTTATAATATTGCGGCCTCAACTGAGAGCGTTGAGGTAAATTATTGCCGTTAAGCGCACAGATTTATTCTCTGTCTGTGCGCTTTGTGTATGAGGAGAAAATTTATGACGTTTACTATTAGAGATATACAAACTTATGATGAATTGATGGCTATTTACCATTTGCAGCAAGAAATATGGGGGTTGGGTGATCCAAATCTGGGCCTTTATCCGCCGATATTAAACACGATGGCCAAGAATGGTGGGGTAGTTTTGGGCGCTTTTGACGATGAAACCGGGCGGATGGTTGCATTTTTGGTCGGCTTTTTGGGGCGAGAACCCGGCGGTCCATTAAAACTCTGTTCCCAAACAATGGGCGTTTTAAAAGAGTGGCGCAGGTACGGCATTGCCGAAGCCCTCAAACGCGTTCAGCGAGAGCGCATTATTGCCGAGGGCTTGTCGCTGATGACCTGGACTTACGATCCGCTGGAAGGTCCAAACGCCCATTTGAACCTGCATAAACTACGCGCCATCAGCCGGACTTATTTGTGCGACATCTACGGGTCTAATTTTGGCGCGCTCAACGCCGGCCTGCCCACCGATCGATTGCAGGTTGAGTGGTGGGTCAATGGGACTCGGTTGGAAAACGAGCCGGATGATGAATACGAGGCAGAGATATGGGATAGCCCCCCTGTTTTTGAGACCAAGGGCGAGGGGACTACCCGTAGAATTATTAGAGCGGACCTCAGTTTAGACGCCAATACCCTTTTGCTGGAAACGCCGGGAGATATTCATCCGATCAAAGCCGCCGATATGGAGTTGGCCCTCGACTGGCGGCTGAAAGTGCGCAACGCCTTTGAAAAATATTTCGCCAAAGGCTACATCGCCGTCGATTTTATCTCTGCCATTGAGCGGGGCGAGCGGCGTAATCGCTACGTGCTACAAAGGAGTACGCCGGAGTTGCTGGCGGAGATAGGGATTGCTGGCGAGAAGTTGTAGGATTACTCAAATGTTCCTTAATTTTAAGAATCGTTTTCAAGTTCTGCTCGTATTTTTGAAATTAACCCTTTCAATTGTGGAGCATCTTGCTTGGCTGCTTTCCACAATGTTACCATATCTATTCCAAAGTATCCGTGAATCAATTTATCACGCATACCGGCGATTTGCTTCCAGGGAACTTGAGGATATTTGCTTCGAGTCGTGTCGGGAATATTCTTTGTCGCTTCACCCATAATTTCAATAGCCCGCGTTACGGCATAAACTGTTTTTCGATCTTGTTTGAAATCTTCAAGATCGAGTTCCTGGGTGAACGTTTCAATATCATCAATCGCGTCGAGAATATCTTGAATAAAGTCCGCAATCTCTCGGGTCATAGGTAAACTACCTCTTGCAGAATATGCCGGCCAATGCGCGGTTTTAAGCCACTTTTCATCACCAAATCAACTTTGATACCCAGATGCTCGCTTAATTCGTCCTCGAGGCCAACAAACTCAAGCAAACTGGGGTATTCGTCAAAATCGATCAGAATATCCACATCGCTCTGCGGTTGTTGCGTACCCCGTACATAAGAGCCGAAGACACCGATCTCTTTGACTTTATATTTGGTCGTTAGGGTTGGCTTTTGCTTGCGCAGTCCCTTTTTGATCTCTTCTAAAGTTTTCATCATCGTTCCTTAAGTGAATACATTGTCCATCACGCCAACGGTGTTGCCGGAGTTGACAAGGGTTTGGACAGGGGGGTCGAAAAGGTTGGTGGTCAGGTAGGTGAGCCTTGTTCTTACTCTTGGAGAAAATCCAAAATCTCTGCGGAAATCTTATCACGCACCTGTGCAAGACGATATTCTTGCTCAGTTTTCTGGACAATACTCAAGATTGTTGCACAGATTGTCTGTATGTCTTCGGGTAATTCGATACCAGCGGTTTCGAGTTTCTTAATTCTCTTTACCAATAGAAGGTTAGTCTGTTCGACTCGTCTATCAATAGCATCTATTGCTTCTTTAAATTTTCGATTTATCCAAACATTTTCAAAAAGTTGGTCTGCTTCCTCTGTTCCAAGTCGGCCCAATCGATTTACTATATGATTTACTAGGGTTTCTTCTGAGGGTTTTAGAAGCCCATGTGTCGTTAGCCTGTTGAACCTGGCAGCAAGATCGGGAACATTCTGAACTACTTCTTGATATAATATTTCCAAGTTTGCTCTTAATTCTCGACGTCCTTTGTTTAATGCCTTTGACAATCCTTTTTTTCGTTCCAACAT
>JAJRVO010000756.1 GCA_024277275.1 Chloroflexota bacterium | reverse complement strand
AGGGTTGTTCAGTTCTAAGATGCGGTGTATTTTTTGAACCGCCAAGAACGCCAAGGACGCAAAGAATTTATAAAAATCTTGGCGATCTTGGCGTTCTTGGCGGTAAAATCACCAGCGATTGGTGAGAACTGAACAGCCCTGGTGTAAAATCTTCTTGGCGCGCCATTTGCCATCATCACCGGGGGATTGGCTACAATATTACTAACGGGATGGGTTGCCTGGGGATATCCACAACTACGTAATTATACCAGTACCGCGTAAATGTCCGTTAAGTGTGACAAACATCTGCATATAAGGTGACAAGTGTTACTGTTGGCTAATACTGTTTTTGTGTATACTTGAGAAGCGTTATTAGCCGTTTTAGAGAGAGAAACATCATGGTTGATGATCTATTTCTTTTTGTAGACAGAAGTGACGCCGGTGAACAACTGGCCGACAAACTCTATGATGACCCTTTGATAAAAGAAACGTCTAAAGATGAGTTGTTGGTATTGTCGATACCCAGAGGCGGCGTGGTTGTGGGGGCGGCCATAGCGCAGGCGCTGCAATGTCCTCATGATGTGGTGATAGCCAGAAAAATTGGTTTTCCCGGTCAAAGAGAGCTGGCAATTGGGGCAATGGCCGAGGACGGAACAGTGATTCTAAGCCCGTATGTAACAGGGTGGCATGAGTTAAAAGATGACTACGTTAAGCAAAAGGAAGAACAGGTAAAGACCAAAATAGCGTCCCATATTAATAAATTTCGACACGGAAGATCGCCAGATTTACAATCTAAAACAGTGATTGTTGTTGACGACGGAATTGCTACCGGCGAAACGATGAAAGCGGCGGTTGTATGGATGACCTCACAAGAACCGTCGCAACGCCCTAACAAGGTAATTGTGGCCGCGCCAATTTGCTCTCTTCCTGCAGCCAGAGAATTTGCAGAACTTGCAGATAAATTGGTTTGCTTGTCTATGCCGGAGCGATTTTGGGCAGTTGGTCAATTTTACTGGAACTTTGATCAGGTGGATGACGAGGAGGTGATGAAATATTTGTTGCCAAGCTCTCACCTGTTGCCGTCTTAGCAATCCAATCTTTCTTTCTTCTCACTGCCCTGCGCGGCGGTTTGTGGGCGTTGCCGCCTGACCACGCCCAAACCTTCTTTCCCGACTCGTCACACTCAGTCCAAACCAATCCCCGCGTTGGGTTTCGCTGCGCGTTAACATTGTCAAATTAATTTTGAAACAATTATTGACTTTTAAAGGCGCTTTGACTTAAAATGAAGTTGTAGGGGCTTACTTGTATCCAAAATAAACAATTACCAGGTAAGTCTGCTCAGAAAGCTCAAATCACCCCCAACGTTACAGCAAATTGAACAAGACCTGTCCCGAGCTTGTCGGAGAAAACAAATATCTTGTTTAACAGATTTTTTGTTCTCTTTAAACTATTCTACAACCAAACCCCTCTACTGATTTTCTGATTTTAGCGGGTCTGTGATTCGCTCCGCCAGCCGTCAAAATTGCTGGTCACAAAGCCGGTACAAATCAAAAGTTTGCTCCTGATTTTCGTTTTACCCTAAATTTGTTGTGTTTCCTAACAATTAACCGCTTTCTGAGAAGACTTCGGTACGAAAGGAGGGGATGCCCATAAAACAACAATAGTCAATTTATGTTATTAGGGAAGGATGATTAAATAACCCGGCAATTTTTGAGACTATGTGCAGCCCGCCAAACGAGCAAGTTATTTAATCATTAGGCCAAAATTTCTTTGGTAAGCAAACCTGTTTTCAATATATAATGTCTTAAAGGAGAATCATTGTGGCTGAGAGTGTATACAAAATTGTTGAATTGGTAGGAACCAGCGAGACCTCCTGGGAGGATGCAGCCGGCGCTGCTGTAGCCGCTGCCAGCAAAAGCCTTCGCGATTTGAGAATTGCAGAGGTCAAACAACTGGACGTGAAAGTTGAAGATGGAAAAGTTGTCGCTTATCGGGCCAAAGTGGCTGTGTCCTTTAAGGTTGACGCAGATTAATAGCCTGGTCAGTTCTCTCTTGCCGTCTCTATTGCCAACGCCGGATGATAAATTGCCATAAAATTGAGCGCTGTGGGGTCTTTTTGGCAATTAACAAGTGGCAGTTGACACGGCAATAGTGCGTTGAAAAAGAAGGGTTTCAGCGCCTTACAACAAAGACAGGCGCTGAAACCTTCAATATCTTCAGTGGATGACATTTTGACTGATAATAGGCTGATGAGGTGAGAGGGTGATAAAATACCAAGAAGAAATTCACCCTCTCACCCTGTTATCTTGTTACTTGGGGTATTGCCATTGACCGGTCCACAAGAAAGGAATGAGTCATTATGTCTACACTAAATCGCGCAATGATTGAACCCGGCGTGGTGCTTGGGCAATGGTGGCGTCGGCTGGAAGACGGGCGCTTTGAGTGCAATTTGTGCCCGCGTTTTTGTAAATTAAAAGAGGGTCAGCGAGGCTTCTGCTTTGTCCGCCAGGCCCGTGAAGATGGCATTGTCCTGACAAGTTATGGACGCGCCTCCGGGTTTTGTGTTGATCCTATTGAAAAAAAACCGCTTAACCACTTTTACCCCGGCACAAGCGTGTTGTCCTTTGGCACTGCCGGTTGCAACCTGGGCTGCCGATTTTGCCAAAACTGGGACATCTCCAAAGCGCGGGCAGCCGACCGGCTTAACGATTGGGCCTCGCCGGAGGGCATTGTAGAGGCCGCCCTTAAATCCGGCTGCAAAAGCATTGCTTTTACCTACAACGACCCGGTTATCTTTGCCGAGTACGCCATAGACTGCGCCTGGCTGGCCCATGAGCGAGGCATTAAAACCGTGGTCGTATCGGCGGGCTACATTACCCCCCAGGCCCGCCCGGAGTTCTTTGCCCATATTGACGCCGTCAATATTGATCTAAAGGCATTTACCGATCAATTTTATACCAAACTCTGTTTTGCAGCTTTGGGGCCGGTGCTGGATACCCTGCGCTGGCTTAAGCGCGAGGCAAATGTCTGGTTTGAGGTCACAACCCTGCTTATCCCCGGCCACAACGACTCCGAAGATGAAGTGGCCCAACTGTGCGACTGGTTTGTGAAAAATCTGGGGCCGGATGTACCGCTGCACTTCTCGGCCTTTCACCCCGATTTCAAGATGAAGGATGTGCCGGCAACTCCGGCTGCTACCCTTACCCGCGCTCGCCAACAAGCTTTGGCGGCGGGTCTCCACTATGTATACACAGGTAATGTTCACGACACAAAGGGGCAATCTACGGTTTGCGCCTTGTGTGGCAACTTACTAATTGAGCGCGACTGGTATAACCTGGGAACGTGGAACCTGGATGCAAATGGACGCTGCCGGTTTTGCGGAACGCCCCCGGCCGGTTATTTCGACTCCGAACCCGGTCGTTGGGGTTCGCGTCGTCAAAGACTTTTTATCGCCGGGTAATAAATTAAAAAAGTAAGGAGCCGCAATTGACTTTTGAGATTGCCCTGGCTTTTGCCATCTTGATTGGGGCGTTGATTGTTTTTACCCTTGATCTCTTTCCCATCGACTCCGTTGCTTTTGCCATTATGGCGCTTGTTTTGGTTCTGGGGCCAATCCTGGGAATAACGCCGGAAGAGGCTATTTCCGGGTTTAGCAATCCGGCCACAATTACGGTGCTGGCGATGTTTGTTTTAAGCGGCGGCATCTACCGCACAGGGTTGATCAATCTGCTGGCTAAACGTATGATCCGTTTTGCCGGCGCCGGCGAACTAAGGCAGTTGGTCACCGTTATGCTGGCGGTCAGCCCCATCTCGGCCTTTATCAACAACACGGCTGCGGTGGCAATCTTGATGCCTTCGGTAATTACGCTGGCCCGCAAGCGCCGGCGCCCTCCCTCAAAACTGCTTATGCCGCTTTCTTTTTTTGCGCAACTAGCCGGCGTTGTCACCCTGATAGGCACATCAACCAATATTTTAGCCAGCGTACTCTCTGCCCGTGAAGGGTACGGAGCTTTTAGCATGTTTGAGTTTGCCGGGATCGGCTTGCTTGTCTTTGCTACCGGCACGCTGTATCTTCTGTTTGTTGCCCCAAAACTGCTTCCAGAGCGACGCGTCAGCCCGGAGATTACGGAGAATTATCGGATTAAAGAGTATCTGACAGAAGTCATCATCTCGTCCGATTCTCCCCTGGTGGGCAAGAGCGTCATTGAAAGTCGTCTGAGAGAAGAGTTCGACATTCATATCTGGGAGGTTATCAGAAACGGGCAAAAGCTGCCGCATCCCCTGGGGCCAAAAATTCTCCAGGCCAATGACATCTTGTTTGTTAAAGCAAACACAGAGCGAGTGCTAACAATTAAAGACATAAAGGGTTTAGCCATTGAGCCTGAAGTTCGCCTTGAAGGTAAGGAGCTAAAAAGCGACAAACGTAAACTTCTGGAGGTTGTTATTGGCCCTAGCTCAGACCTTATCGGCGGCACCCTGCGCAGCACCAATTTTCGCCACCACTACAACTGCACAGT
>JAJRVO010000755.1 GCA_024277275.1 Chloroflexota bacterium | reverse complement strand
TTCCATATCTCCCCAATACCCCTATTGACAACTCCTAATAAAAAAGGTATACTAAAATTTAGTCTAGGCTAAAAAAATATTTAGCCGCAGCTAATAAAACTCTTTAAAGGAATCTTTATTATGACCGACCCCTTAACAAATTTAGTCATTACCGCTATTGTGGCGGCAATTGGTCTTTGGCTATTTTGGCCGGATAAGGGTATGTTCTGGCGCTGGCAATCTGCCCGTCAAATGACGCGGCGAGTGTTAATTGAAGACGCGCTAAAACATATTCACCATTATGAGAACCAGGGACATACCCCCACCGTACAAAGCATTGCCGGCGCCTTAAATAGCGCCGTTGATGAAATGGCAGAACTATTAACCGATATGCAAGCCCGTGACCTGATTAAATTTGAGGGCGACAGGCCGGGGTTGACCTCCCAAGGCCGCGATTACGCCTTGCACATCATCCGCGCCCACCGCTTATGGGAGCGATACCTGGCCGACAAGACAGGTTACGCCGAAACCGAGTGGCATAGTCAATCCGAATGGCGCGAACATGAACTCAGCCCGGCTGATGCCGACGCCCTGTCCGCCGAGTTGGACAACCCTTGTTTTGACCCTCACGGCGACCCCATCCCTACCGCTGCCGGCGACCTGATTTTGCCGGAGCGATACACTTTGCCCAACTTTGCCCTCAACCAGCCCGCTCAAATTGTTCACCTTGAAGATGAACCGGAAGCCGTGTATGCCCAACTGGTCGCCGAGGGTGTTCACCTGGGGATGCGTGTGCTGGTCACAGAGATTGCCCCCCAACGGGTTCGCTTTTGGGCCAACGGTGATGAACACGTACTGGCCCCCATTGTGGCGGCCAATATTTCGGTAGAGCCGGTCTGCCCTGACGAAGAGGTTAAGACAGACTCCTTTGACCGGCTGAGCCACTTAAAACTGGGGAAAACGGCCCAGGTAGTTGGTATTTCTCAGGCTTGTCGCGGCGTAGAACGTCGCCGTTTTATGGATTTGGGAATTGTGCCCGGCACCATTATTAAAGCAGAGATGGTCAGCCCCTCTGGAGACCCTACGGCCTACCGCATCCGGGGCGCGCTGATTGGCTTAAGAAAAGAGCAAGCCGATCTAATCAACGTGCGTTTTGATGTTGAACCAACGCTTAATAAAAAACTTGAACTGGAGGCAATCTGATGACAGGTCCCGTAAAAATTCCGGCGGCTAATCACTGCGAAACATGCCCGGCCCACAACGTGGGTAATCTCATCAGGTTAGGCATCGACATGGAAAACTGGGATTACGTGGTGGCTTTGGCCGGTAATCCCAATACCGGCAAAAGCACTATTTTTAATGCGCTGACCGGCCTGCGCCAGCATACCGGCAACTGGCCCGGTAAAACAGTTGCCCGCGCAGAAGGCGGCTTCTCTTATGGCGACCATCGCTACAAAATGGTTGATTTGCCCGGCACTTATTCGCTTCTTTCAACCACGCTGGATGAAGAGGTGGCCCGGAACTTTATCCTTTTTGGTCAACCCGACGTGACGATTATTGTCACCGACGCCACCCGTCTGGAGCGAAATCTAAACCTGGTGTTGCAGGTGCTTGAAATTACCAATCGCGCCGTGGTGGCTCTTAATTTGGTCGATGAGGCGCGCCGCCATAATATTACCGTCGATGAACGCTCCCTGGCTAGAGATTTGGGCGTTCCGGTTGTGCCTACCGTTGCTCGTTCTAAAGAAGGTATCCCCGACCTGTTGCGGGCCGTCAGTGAAGTTGCAACCGGGCAGGTGGTTTGCAAACCTCATCGTCTTAAAAATGAACCGCCGGCTCTAAAAAAAGCCATCGCCCAACTGGTGACACAGCTTGAAGAGGCGTTTCCCGGTTTACCCAATGCCCGCTGGGTGGCTTTGCGGTTGCTTGACGGCGATGCGCGAATTTTGGAGGCTGTGGAGCGGGGCGAGTTAGGCGATTTGACCCGCGACGACCCTGGCCAAACAAATGGCAATCTACACCTGCAACTGGAGGCAATGCACCATGCTTAATCAAGACCAACTTCGGCCTAAAGGCCAGGTGTGGCCCGATGCGGGGGCGGCTCAAAATATTCTTGACACGGCCGCCAGATTGCGCTGGGAAGTGAGCGGCAACTTTCATGAAAGCCTGGTTGAGACTATTTACACCGACGCGGCCCGCATTGCTGACCGGGCCGTCACCTACCCGGATAAACCGCCCCGATTCAATCTGGATCGTACCATTGACCGGCTTGTAACCAGCCGTATTTGGGGCTTTCCGTTGATGTTGTTGCTGTTTACCACGGTTTTTTGGATAACAATTTCCGGGGCTAATCTGCCTTCCGGCTGGCTGGCCGTTTTATTCCTGGATACCATTCATCCGTTGCTCAAGGCCGGAGCAGCCGCCATTGGTTTGCCCTGGTGGCTGGATGGCTTGTTGATTGACGGCATCTACCTGGCTACGGCCTGGGTAATCAGCGTGATGCTGCCGCCGATGGCTATCTTCTTTACGCTTTTTACCCTGCTTGAGGATTTTGGCTATCTGCCGCGAGTGGCCTTTAATCTGGACAACATTTTTAAAAAATCCGGGGCGCACGGCAAGCAGTCGTTGAGCATGATGATGGGTTTTGGCTGCAACGCGGCCGGCGTTATCGCCACCCGCATTATCGACAGCCCCCGCGAGCGATTAATCGCCATTATCACCAACAACTTTGCCCTGTGCAACGGTCGCTGGCCGACCCAGATTCTCATCGCCTCGCTCTTTATTGGGGCGCTGGTTCCGGCTCATCTGGCCGGGTTGATTTCGGCGCTGGCGGTGGTTGGTATTGCTACGTTGGGAGTGCTGCTAAGTTTTGCAGTCTCGTGGGGACTTTCACACACGTGGCTAAAGGGCGAAGCCTCTACGTTTAGCCTGGAACTGCCCCCCTATCGCCCCCCTCGTTTTTGGCAAACAGTTTATACGTCGCTCATTGACCGAACCATCTATGTTCTGTGGCGAGCCATTGTCTTTGCCGCGCCCGCCGGGGCCGCCATCTGGCTGAGCGCCAACATATACATTGGCAATGCCAACCTTGCCGAGCATTTAATCAACTTCCTCAACCCGTTTGGTTTGCTGCTTGGCCTCAACGGCGTCATTTTGCTGGCTTACATTGTGGCTATTCCCGCCAACGAGATAGTCATTCCCACCGTTTTAATGCTGACTGTCCTGGTTACGGGAACCAAGGGATTTGGCTCTGGGGCCGGGGTAATGTTTGAGACTGCCGATAGCGAAACAATGGCTTTATTCCAGGCCGGCGGTTGGACGCTGCTCACAGCGGTCAACCTGATGCTCTTTAGCCTCATTCACAACCCGTGCAGCACCACCATTTACACTATCTATAAAGAAACCGGCAGCAAAAAGTGGACCATTGTCTCGGCTTTAATGCCGGTGGCTATGGGCTTTGCCGTCACCTTTGTGGTGGCTCAGGTGTGGCGATTGGCGGCCGGTATGTAAATGCTTCATCCCCAAAAAACAAAAAGAGCAGGACGATGGAATTACTCGAAGCTTATTTTGCATTGAGAGAATAGACTCAGCAGATCGAATTTTCGCGGAGTAAGGCATCCTCAGATGCCGAACGTTGCCGCATCTGAGGATGCTGGCCCCTCAAATTTGGATCTACTGAGACTGCTTTAGGAGCAAGACCCCAAGGGTTTGCGAACGGTTTTGGTTTGTTAAAACTCTTGGGGCCTTGCCTTTGGTCGCTAATTATTTTTCATACGTACCCGGCGTTGGGGAAGTAGCCGAGCCGCTCGGCTGGTTGCCGTTGCTGACATAGACCTGATATTCTCGCGCTTGCAACCCTTTTGTCACTACCGTCGTCAGGCTGTACGGACTGACCGATAGCGCCGGCAAGGTGTAGGTTGCTGTCGGCCCTACCAAGATTACGCTGACCGGCTCCAGGAAGTACCCGCCGCTGATGACCAGGGTGTTGGTGATGTTGTTAGTACCGGCAGAAGGAGTGACGCTGTTGATTTTTGGTGTGGTTGTTCCGGCTAATAGCGCGTAAATACCGGCTCCGACGCTTGGAGTTGAGACCAGATTGAATTCGGAATCGCGGGTGGTTGCCAGGGTTTGCCAGGCCTGACTGTCCCAGAAGTGAATGGTCAACTCGTTCTCGTTAGCGCCCTCGGTTAGCACATCATTGCCGGAGTATTGGAAGGTGATGGACCCGGTTAGGACGGGAGCGCCGGGTGTGGCGAAGAGGTTGTAGGCTGAACCGATGGCGGTTTTGCCGGTAGGTAGAGAGGGCAAACCGGACGTATCCTGGACCGTGTAAAACTCGCCTTCATCAAAGATGAGTTCTTCGGTATTAAAGAATATCATCTGACCATCGGGGGAGATAATGGGGGCGGTGCCGCGCGAGGCGCCTGTGCCGCGTGAGGCGCCGGTGCCGCGCGAAGCGCCAGTACCGCGCGAGGCGCCGGTGCCGCGTGAGTCGCCCGGATTACCACCAATACTATAGGCTACCATCGCCTCTCGCCGGGGATCGGTTTCGTTTGCCGTTTCTGCGACCCACACTTGTATATGTCCATTCAGAGCTGTTTCGCTGAGGGTGATCGTTCCGCTGTAGATTTCTTGGGCGCTGAGATAGCTCAAGGTTGTTGTAATACTCACTGTCCCATACTCTGGATAGAGCCGGGCCTGAAGGTTTAACGTGGTGGTTGTCAGGCCGCTGACCTGAATAGTGAAGGTGGTCGAGTTTATTGCCTGATTAGGCGCCGGGCTGCCAATCCACTGCGTTAGATATGCTTTTACTTGCGGGGGTGACAGCGGCGAAAGGTTAATGGCCGTTGTTTGGTTGGCAGAAAAGTTGTTGAACCAGGCATCCGTCTGGTCATTGTTGCGGCAGGCGGCCACAAACATAAGCGGCAACTGCTCGCGGCCAATGAGGAACCGAAGCAACTCAAGACTGGCTTCATCAAGCGTTGTGGCATCTTCAGGAATCGGGATTAAATAACTGTCTGTCTCATTTCAGAGCGCAGTAAATGGTAATTAGTAATTAGGGATTGGCTTAATAACCAATTACCATTTACCAATTACAACGTTGAGGGACAGTTATTTAATTCTCATTACTCA
>JAJRVO010000754.1 GCA_024277275.1 Chloroflexota bacterium | reverse complement strand
TCGATACGGTAATACCTCATACAAATCTAAACGAAACTGTTCCAATTTGTGTGTCATTTCTCACCTCCTGCCGTTGAGTATGACACAGTTTCGCTTATTTGTTAAGGTTCAGTCCGCTAAATTTTTTGTCCAAAGTCCAAGTTACCGAAGTATTACAAAAAAATCGGCTTAATAGCCCTATAGCCTGAATAGTTTCTCTTTTTCACATCTCCAAAATATCATTATAATAACAATGGAAATGTTATTGTCAGCACCCTTTGTGACAAAAGTCACTGAAATCAAGGCGAGATTTTGTTACTATACTCGTAACCATAAATTTCTTGTTCCTAAACTCTAGTTTGGAAACGAGCCAAAAAACCATATTTTGATAGGAGACATTCAATGGAAGACACAAAAACAGCCTATAACTGCCTAAACTGTAACCGCCCTGAAACGGTTATCCCCCTGGTAAACATGCGTTACGCCGGAAAACAATCCTGGATTTGCTCTCAATGCCTGCCGGTTTTAATTCACCACCCGCACCAGTTAGCCGGCAAATTAGCCGGTATGGATAAAGTTGAGCCGGTCCCGCCAGATGAGAGCTAACCCCAACCTTTAGTGGAGCGATACAAGTGATAAAATTTAACCCTCCTATCCCTAAAGAACATGGCTCCTGGGCCATGTTAATTGTACCCCTGCTGGTGGGGTTGATCATTTCCCCGGCCTGGCATTGGCGAGTAGTGGCGTTATTGGTAGCCGCGCTGTTTTTTTTCCTGGTACGTTATCCCCTGGCTCTTTTGGTAAAAAAACGCAGGCGAGCCGGGGCCAAGAAAGATTATCACCTGGAGCAATGGACAGCCATTTACGGCGGTATTACCGCTATAAGCGGGGGCTGGCTGGTGTTAGGCCATCAACTGTGGTGGCTGGCCCTAATGGGCGTTGCGGGCAGCTTGCTGCTGATCTTTCACTTGTGGCTGGTTTCTAGGCGACAAGAGATGAACGTAACCGGAGAGTTACTGGGCATCTTTGGACTTGCCCTCGGCGCGCCGATGGCTTATTATACGGCCAGCGGTCAACTGGATAAGACAGCGGTCGCTTTGTGGGTAATCAATGCCCTTTACTTTGGCGGCACAGTTTTTTACATCAAGCTTAAAGTACGTCAGCAACCGCGCCTGCCGGCCCCGGACCATCTTAGCGAACGACTGGTCAAAGCCAGGGCTTGTCTCTCCTACCAAACCATTGCCTTAAGCATTGTTGCTATGTTGGCAATACTGCAACAAGCCCCACTACTGGCGGTGTTGGCCTTTATACCGGCCACAATCAAAGCGCTTAACGGAGCCTGGAACTGGCAAGATAAAAAGTCGCTTAACCTGGTACGGTTGGGCATTACTGAGATTGTCCACGCCGTTGTTTTTGCAGGGTTGGTGATAGTGGCTTTTAGATAAAGGGAGGACTCGGTAATTCAATGTAGCCGTAAAAAAGGACGAATGACGAACGACGATGGAAAAATGAAAGGATAGCGCAGCGTTTTTATCGTTTGTCGTTCGTCGTTCGTCCGATTTAAACAAAACGCTTCAAACAATTACCGAACCATTTCATAAAACAAAAACACTCTAAAAAAGGATCACACAACATGTCACAAACTTTTGATGTTATCATTATTGGAGGGGGAATTGCCGGGTGCAGTAGCGCTTTTCAACTGGCAAAGCGTGGAGTAAAGGTGGCTCTACTGGAGAAAAGCGAGATTGGCGCAGGCGGAACCGGCAAATCGTCGGCGGTTATCCGCCAGCACTACTCAAACAAACTGACCGCCCGCATGGCGCTACACAGTCTGCGAGTTTTTCAAAATTTTGAAGATGAGATTGGCGGGGAATGCGGCTTTACGCCGGTTGGATTTTTGGCGGTGGTGGAGGCCAAAGACCAGGCCGGGCTGGAAGCCAACGTGGCCTTACAGCGCGAGGTAGGGATTCAAACAGAACTGCTCTCGCCTAAAGCCCTGCGCGAAATTATGCCGGGTGTGGAAATTGCCGACCTGGTGGCAGCCGCCTACGAACCCGAAGCCGGATATGCCGACCCTTACCTGACCGTGAACGCCTACGCCAACGCCGCCCGACGGCATGGCGCAAAAATCTTTCTGGACACCGAAGTAACCGGCATCCGTTTTGCGGGCGACAAAGTGGTGGGGGTAGATACTCCCGGCGGTCAGTTCGATGCGCCGCAGGTGGTGAACTGCGCCGGGCCGTGGGGGGCGCGTGTCGCCAAAATGGCCGGGATAGAGGTTCCCATTGACCCCTGCCGGGTGCAGGTTTCATTCTTCCGCCGGCCCGCCGGGCATGAGTCGCCTCACCCCGTCTTTGCCGATTTTATCCACGCTTTCTATGTTCGGCCCGAAACCGGCAACCTGTCGCTGGTTGGCGTCATTGATCCCTCTGAGGCCGAGGCCAGAGTCGACCCGGATGATTTTAATGAGCAGGTTGACTCTGATTTTATACTGCACACGGGCGAGCAGCTTGTCCGCCGCTACCCGGCTATGGAACAGAGCCAGAGCGCCGGAGGCTTTGCCTCGCTCTACGGCATCACCCCCGACTGGCACCCGATAATAGACGAAGTGGCCGGCGGCTTTTTTACCTGCGCCGGGTTCAGCGGGCACGGCTTTAAGCTTGGTCCGGCGGTCGGGGTCATCATGGCTGATTTGGTGACCGGAGAAAGCAAGCCGCAGTTTGATCCCCACATGTTCCGTTTCAGTCGCTACACGGAAAATGATCCGGTTAAGGGGCAGTACGAGTACAGTATTGCAGGATAGTTTTTAGCGCGTCATAGCAACAACAAAAGGATACTTTTATGGACACAGCCTATACTTACATTACTGATTTATTAGACCAGGCACAAGACATCCCTGCCGACAGCATCGTCAGTCGCACCGTCTACAGCGATAAGGACACAAAGGCCATTCTCTTTGCCTTTGCCGCCGGGCAGGAGCTTTCTGAACATACCGCCGCTCAAACGGCCATCCTTTACTTTATACAGGGCGAGGCCGATTTAACCCTGGGCGAGGATGCAATGACCGCCCAGGCCGGTACGTGGGTTCATATGCCCCCCCACTTGCCTCACAGCATTGTGGCTAAAACCCCGGTATTTATGCTCTTACAAATGTTCAAAGCGCCATCGGCAGAGGAGTAAATATGGAAAACGTCAACTATCGCGCCCGTTTTCCCCTGGTGGCGATGGGTATAATTGCGCTGATGACCGCAATGTGGGCCGGCCTGATTCGGTTGGGATGGGACTGGCCGCCGCTTAGACCCACCTTGCCTATGAACCACGGCCCTTTGATGATTGGCGGCTTTTTGGGAACCGTCATCGGCATAGAACGAGCCGTGGCGCTTTCAACGTTGCCGCAGCTCGGTTCGCGCCTTTGGTGGGTCTATATCGGGCCGTTGTTAAGCGGCATAGGGGCATTGATCCTGATTATTGGCGTCCCCGGTTCAATTGGCCCAATCCTGATAACTCTGGGCAGCCTGAATTTGGCGTTTGTTTTTGGGGTTATTATGCGGATGCAACCGGCCTTGTTTACCATCACTATGGCCGCAGGGGCTTTGCTATGGCTGGTGGGCAATACGCTGTGGCTAATGGGGGGACCTGTTTACACCGTTGTTTCATGGTGGAGCGGCTTTTTGATTTTGACCATTGCCGGAGAACGGGTAGAACTAGGCCGCATACTGCGCCCCTCTCGTATCACGCTGACGCTATTTGTAAGCGCTAACGGTCTCTTTCTGCTTGGCCTGATTATATCGCTGTTCAGATTGGAAATTGGGGTACAGTTGGCAGGAGCGGGCCTGATTGCCCTGGCGCTGTGGCTACTGCGCTACGACGTAGCCCGGTATACGGTAAAAAAAACAGGGCTGCCTCGCTATATGGCCGTTTGCTTGCTAACCGGCTACGGCTGGATGGCAGCGGGGGGCATATTAGGCTTGATTTTTGGCGGCATCACCGCCGGCCCTTATTACGATGCTATGCAGCACACCGTTTTTGTCGGTTTTGTCATGTCGATGATTTTTGCCCACGCGCCCATTATCTTCCCGGCCATAACGGGCAAAGTTATCAATTTTGACCCGTCTTTTTACAGTCACCTGGCTTTGCTCCACCTCTCGCTGCTGGTGCGCGTTACCGGAGATTTGACACTTTGGCTCCCCGCCCGCCAGTGGGGCGGCCTGTTTAATGTAATTGCCATACTCCTGTTTATAGCCAACACAGGCCGCGCAATTTTGCGGTCGGCTAAATAAAACCCGGATGGCCTAAATCTTCAACTTGGCTGTCCAATCATTGCGTCATTTGTTTGGTTTAGCTTGGCCTCTATGCTACAATAGAGGTCGATTTTATTTGCACAATCATTTGCAAATGTAGAATCGGGGGGCTTGGGGAACGTCTTTCCATCCTCCCTTTTTCATTCTTGGCGCTAAATTATCCAAATTCACGTTTTCCATTATCGCATATGATCGAAATCCACAAACTAGTTAAAACCTTTGGCCAGCGCGTGGTTTTGCGCGGGGTTAACCTGACCATTAACCAGGGGGACTTTGTCACCCTGATGGGAGCCAATGGCGCGGGCAAAACCACCATGCTGCACATTGTGGCCGCCCTGAGCAAACCGACTGCCGGAGAGGTGTTAATTAACGGCTACCGGCTGGCCGACTCTGCCAGCGAGCTGCGCCGTTTTATTGGCATAGTGTCTCACAAAACCCTGCTGTACGATAACCTGACCGCCGAGCAAAACCTGCAATTTTATGCCCGCATGTACGATGTTGCCGACGCCTCAAGCCGGATAGAGACGGTCTTAAGGCAAGTCGAGCTATGGGGCCGCCAGAATGATCCGGTTCGTATCTACTCGCGGGGAATGCAGCAGCGATTGGCTATCGCCCGCTCCATTTTGCACAATCCCCCTATCTTACTGTTGGACGAGCCTGATACCAGCCTTGACCAGCACGCCGCCGATATGTTGGGCGAGTTATTGAGCGCAGTCGATATCAGCCAGCGAACCATTCTTATGACCACGCACAATCTGGCACGGGGATTATCGCTGGGGAACCGGGCAATCATCCTGGCCAAAGGAAAAATCGTTTACGAGTCTCCTCGTCAAGATGTTACCGTGG
>JAJRVO010000753.1 GCA_024277275.1 Chloroflexota bacterium | reverse complement strand
GGCGACGGCGACTCGCCCCAAGAAGGGCAGGCGGCAACGGCGCATTATACCGGCTGGTTAGAGGATGGCTCCAAGTTTGATAGCTCGTTGGACCGGGGCCAGCCGTTTATGTTTATGTTTGGCGTTGGACAGGCTATTCCCGGATGGGAAGAGGGCGTGGAGTCGATGAAAGTGGGCGGCAAACGCCAGATTGTCATCCCCCCTGAATTGGCCTACGGCGCAGAGGGCGCCGGCGATGTCATTCCGCCCAACACCACGCTGATTTTTGAGGTGGAGTTGTTGTCTGTTGCTGAACATCCTTAAGGGTGGTTATTAGCAATTAGTTATCAGCGGTCGGTAATCAGTTATGTTGATTACCGACCGCTGTTTATTTATGACCGTTTTGTTTTTTGGTCGCCCTCCAGTAAAGTGTTGGTGACTACAAACAAGAAAATTAAACCGCAAGAACACAAAGAACGCCAAGTTTTCTTTTTTTCTCGGCGTTCTTTGATTTACGATTGGATTTTGCTTGAGTAAGCTTAATCGTAAATCCAAAATCAAAAATCGTAAATCGGTATAGATTCTACCCCAACTCTTCCCGAACCGTGTAAATAGGTTTGCCCTGGCTTTCATGGTAGGTGCGGACAATCAACTCGCCCAGCAAGCCCATTGTGACAAACTGCACGCCGATCATCACCAGTAAAATAGCCAACAGAAGCAGGGGGCGTTCAGTCAAGGCTACGCCGTAGGCCAGTTTTACAAAAGACAAATAAATGCCGATGACCACCCCCAACCCAAAAGCCAGAATGCCCATCGAACCGAAAATCTGGATGGGGCGGGTCGAGTAACTGAGCAGGAAGCGCACCGTCATCAAATCGAGCAGCACGCGGGTGATGCGTCCCAGCCCGTACTTGCTTGTGCCAAATTGCCGCGAGCGATAATTAACCGGCACCTCGGCCACGGTGACGCCGTAGTAACTGGCAATGGCTGGAATAAAGCGGTGCAGGTCGCCGTACAGATTGATGTTTTTGATGACATCGTGCCGATAAGCCTTGAGCGCGCAGCCGTAATCATGCAGGTAGACGCCGGTCCCGGTGGAGATGAGCCAATTGGCCGTGGCTGAAGGGATTTTGCGCGTAATTAGCGATGCAACCCCCTCTTTCCATCGCTCGACTCGCCAGCCGCTGACAACGTCATATCCCTCGTCAATCTTTGCCAGCAGCTTGGGGATGTCGGCCGGGTCGTTTTGCAGGTCGGCGTCCATTGTGATGATAATATCCCCCTGCGCCCGGTCGAAACCGGCGGCAAAGGCGGCGGTTTGCCCAAAGTTCCGCCGGAACTGCACAACACGCACCCGCTCGTCTTGAGCGCGTAATTTCTTGAGTTCCGCAAAGCTGCCATCTCTACTGCCGTCGTCAATGCAGACAATCTCAAAACTCTGGCCCGTGCCTTCCAGCGCCGAGACCAACTCGTTAAGCAGGTGGGGTAGACTTTCTACTTCGTTATAAATAGGTAAGACAATACTTAGTTGTGGATTGTTCATAATCAATTAGCAATGAACAATGAACAATGAACAATGAACAATGAACAATGAACAATGAACAATGAACAAGCTGCTAATTGCTAATTGTTCATTGCTAATTGCTAATTATTCATTGCTAATTGCTAATTGCTAATTGTCCATTGATTTAACCTTTCTCAGAAACCACGTTGCTTGCGCTACGCAGAAAATAAATAACGCCTCCAATCAGGCCGGTGCAAATATTGCCAAACACGTAAACCAGCAGCGACATCGCCACGGCAATCTCTGGCGGAACGCCGATTTGCCCAAACAACTGGCGATAAGTTTCCTCCCGAACCCCCAACCCGGCAAAACTGATGGGGATAATCAATACCACAGATGTGATAGGGACCAGGATAGCGTATTGGGCCAGATTGGCCTTTGCCCCCAGCCCCAGCCCGATAAAGACATTCATTGTAATCAGCGAGACATTAAACAACAGGGAAACCAGGTAAGATTTTCCCAGGGCGGGTAAAGGGTAACGTTGAAAAGACTCAAACAGATTGCCGACCATTTTTATTTGCGTCAATCGCCGGAAAAGAGGAATTTTGTTTTGCAGGGCAAAATAAAGCGGGCGATGAATTAACAAGTAACCCAAAACTAACCCGGCCACAAAAATGACCACCGTAAAGTAGGCCACCGCCGTTGGTACCGCATCCCAATCAAAAATCAGGGCGACCAGGGCAATAGCTTGCAACGCCGATAGCCCTAAAAAACGGTCAACCACAACGCTGGTTACCGCATCAGAACCGCGCCGGCTGTGTCGATTAAGCTCAACCATCCGGATCGCATCGCCGCCCAGGCCGCTGGGAAGCAGGTTATTGAAAAGAAAACCGATAAAGTAGATTGCCGTTAGCTCCCCAATAGGCACATGCACCCCAATAGCATCCAGCAAAATCTGCCAACGAATGGCCCGGATAAATACGCCAACCATTATCATAACCAGGGCGGCCCCCAGCCACCACGGATTGGCCCGGCTAACGGCTAACAAAAATGCCGAAAAATCAAGCGAACTAAAAATAAAGAGCAGCAGGCTAACGCTAACAACGATTTTTAGAATGTTGAAAATTTGCTTTCGATTCATTAGAACTCGTTTGCAATAATCTGGTGATATTTCTCTAGCGCTTTAGCCCACTGACCCGCTTGCGCCAGAGCGGCGGCTTCATCGGCCTGGGGACCTTGCCACTGCAAATTAAAGGCCACCGCTTGCCGGTACGCCTCAACGGCGGACGGCACATTGCCTGTCATTTCATAGGATTCTGCCAGGGCAATAAAGCCGCCAACCCATCCAGGAAAAATATCGACTGCCGTTTGGTACGGCTCCATCGCTTCCTCCGGTCGACCGGCTGCTACCAGGGTATCGCCCCAGGCGCGTAACGCAGCCGCTTGAGCGGTGCGCGGGTCGGGGTCAAGCACACCCTGGCGCTCGGCATCGGCGGCCCAGGGATAGGCGGCATCTACCGCTTGGGCGGCCAACTCAATGGCGGCCTGGGTCAGCAAAGCCGGTTCATAAACCGTAATTTGCGGCTCCGAAATCACTACCCCAGAAAAAGCAACGTTTTTTATAGTGGGCGACTCCGCCGTAGCAAAACGGTTGACGGCCCAGATTTTTCCGCCGCCTGTTCGCAATCCTTCTGTGCGACGCTGAATATTAGTCACCATTGCCGCTGATGTCAAAAGTTGGGCCTGCCCACGGTAGTAGTAGCCAATAAAACGTCCTTCGTCCCACAGCGGCCCAATCAAAATAATATCGGCCGGGGCGGTGTGCTCATTTAGATAAGCTGCCGCGCTTCGCCAGTTGGGTTTGGTTTGATGGTAGACGTCCAGCGTTGCCAAAAACGAGACGGTTGCCAGCAGCCAT
>JAJRVO010000752.1 GCA_024277275.1 Chloroflexota bacterium | reverse complement strand
TTTTTGACCACCGGCCAGGGATATTCGTGGCTTTGGTCGTAGTGTTCGGCCACCGGCGCTATTTCATTTTTGGCAAAATCCCGCGCCAATTGTTGAATCATTTTTTGTTCTTCAGTCAAACCGAAGCTGGTACCGTTGTCACTCATTGTTTACTCCTTTGTAAAAATAGTTGGATCAAGGTTTAATTGCGCCGCAAATCGGCGCATCCCAATCAAGCCGGCTGTGTTCAGCCAGAATTGTATCAATCCGGTTAGCCATATCAGGGGGAAAGGGCGAGGTGCGGCGAATGGTTAAATCAGCGTGGCTGCTTAAAACCTCCATGGTGCAGGCCAATTTGCCGGTTGTCTCGTTAACCATAAAGAACATAAAGTGGATTCGCCTGGCAGACCGCCCCAGTACCCGAATGCGAATAGCCACTGTTTCATTGACGTGGACCTCGGCCCTGTATTGAATAAATTGTTGCAGGGCAAAAATCCCCCCTTGCTGCCCAAAAAAGTAGTCGCGATTCATCCCAAAGGATTCTAAAAAGCCAAAAATGGCGTCGTCAAACAGGGCTATATACCAGCGGACGTTCATATGCCCCATCTCGTCCAAATAACTTTCGGGGATGGCGGTTCGGTGGTAAAGGGGCAACGCTTCGAGTTGTTCAATAGAAATTTTACGCATTGTTACTGCCGCACCTGCGTTACAAATTCTGCCACAGCCTGTCCAATCTCGCGGGGAGAGTCTTCCTGAATAAAATGGATGCCCTTGACCGTTACCTCTTGCTGGTTGGCCCAGGTGCGGCAGAATTCGCGTTGGGGGCCGGTCAGGATGCTGCCGGGGTCGGCATTGATAAAGAGTTTGGGCAAGGGGTCGGCAACGGAAATGGGTGTTTGACTCATTGGTTGCACTCCTTTGTGATAAAAATTTTCACCTCGTTTTGTCTCATTCCCAAACTGGGGTTTGGGAACGGGAATGGGAATCGAGGGTCAAATCATAAAACGCAAACGGGCCATAAAATCGCCAACTTCTTTGAGCTTGCGGGCGCTGGTTTCATCTCCCCTGGCTTGAAAATCTTCAACCACGGCTTCCAACTCGGCAAAGAACATGCTGCCACAAGAACTAATATTATCGCCGATGACTTTTTGCAACTGGTCTTTGTCTTTAGCCTGAATAATTTCTTTTAGCAGCGCTTGCGCATGCTGACGCGCTACTGTTTCCGGCGAACTCATGATATGCTCCTCAAAATATGGCGACTCGGATAACTTCTCTGCCAACACTGATGATTTAACTAATGCGTAACGAGTAATGCGTAATTCGTAAAGATTTTACTCGTTACGCATTACTCATTACGTATTTCGCATCACAACTGTGTAAAAATTCCCAGGGGACTATACACCGCTAAATAATAGCATGAGCCACCAGAATCAACAATTACCGGCGAATAGTTGACTTTTGATACTCAATAATTAATAATTGGGATATGTTAGAAAATTTACTTAAGCGCGGCCCCGGACAAACCGTGGCTTTTATATCCAGACCGGAAGCAAATCTGCTGGCAGAGACGATGATAGCCTTTGCCAACGCCGACGGCGGGACTATTTTGCTTGGCGTCAATGAGCAAGGGCGGGTGGTTGATTACTTGACGGACGAGGACGTTGAGGGTCAACTGGTGCGGGCTATGGTGATGTGTCGCCCGCCGGTGGTGACAGAATGGGAGCAATGCGAGATGCCCGATGGCGTTATTGTGGCCCTAAAGATTGCCCGCAGCCCCGAACTGCACGCTCTGGCCGATGGGCGGGTGCTAATTCGCGCCGGAATCGAGAACAGACCTCCCAGCGGCGAGGTCATTCGCCACCTGGCCGCCACCAAATCCAGCGGTGATTTTGAGAGCGAGCCGGTGGCCGGGGCTACTCTGGTCGACCTGGATAAAGAGGTCCTGGATGAATATATGCAACTGCGCCAGGATCGCGGCGGGCGTCCTTTTAAGGGGACTCTGCAAGACCACCTGGTCGAAATGGGGGCTATGACCGAAGACGGCACGCCCACCGTGGCCGGTATTCTCTTGTTCGGTAAAAACCCCCAGGCATTTTTACCGCAATGCGGCCTAATTTTTGTGAAATTTTTGGGAAAAGACGCCCGGGGCCGCGACGGTCTGGCGGGCTACGGGCGGCGCGTGGAAATTCAAGGGTCGCTGGCTCGGATGATTGAACGCGCCTGGAACCTGTGCATGGAGGAGATGCAGGTTGAGGCCGTGGTGCAGGGTTTGCGTCGCAAAGAGATGCCGGAGTATCCCCGTTTTGCCGTCCGCGAGGCGCTGGTGAACGCGGCTTGTCACCGGGATTACCGGCTCAGCGGGCGGCGAGTCGAAATCCGTATGTACGAGGACCGGCTGGAGGTTATCAGCCCCGGCGGACTGCCCGGTTATATCACTTTGGATAACATTGTCGAGGAGCATTTCTCGCGTAATCCGCGGGTAGTGGCCGGTTTGTTCCAGTGGGGCTACATTGAGGAGCTGGGTCTGGGCATCGACCGTATGATTGAGGAGATGCTGGAAAACGGCCACACCCCGCCGGATTTTGAGGCTAAACCTTACTCTTTTACGGTTCGACTACACAACACGCGGGAACGCGCCCCGGCAGCCAAACACTGGTCCACCAACATGAACGAGCGCCAGATGCGGGCTATGAGTTTTATCGAGGAGAATGGCCGCATTACCAACCGCGAGTACCGGCAGCTTTGTCCCAACGTCAACCCGGAGACTATTCGGCTGGATTTGGTCGATCTGGTGGATAA
>JAJRVO010000751.1 GCA_024277275.1 Chloroflexota bacterium | reverse complement strand
GCTTGTCTGGTTGGGCGTTAAAAAAATTGGCAGCTATATGGTAGATTATTATCCCGTGCTGCCCTGGTCCGGTATTGCTCTATTGGGCGTGTTTGCCGGCTACACATTGTACCCGCAAGGCCAGTCTCGCATTTCCTGGCCCGATCTAAACGATGTCGCCCTGATACGAGGATTGCGTTTTTTAGGACAACATTCTCTCCTGATTTATCTGGTTCATCAACCAATTTTAATAGGGCTATTCATTGTCCTGGGGTTTGGCTCGTTTTAATGAGAAGACCGCTTTTCTCGTTCCCAAACTGGAGTTTGGGAACGAGAAAAAATAAAAGAGGCCGTCTGCATAGGCGGCCTCTTTTGATTAATAACCGATTACTGATCACCGATAACTGAACACTTCAGACTGCCTACCAACGCCATTTGGCTCGATAAGTTGCTCCGATTGCCAGGAGGAATAACACCAGTAGCGCACCCCAGAAGCGTCCGTCTTTTATGAGGTTGGCAGTATCTCCGGTACCGGTGACGGGCAAAGGCTGATCAATCAACTCTTCACCTGCGCCGGCGCTTGTGCCTGTGGGTGTGCCGGCGCTTGTATCCGTGCCTGTATCTGTAGCTGTTTCTATGGCTGTGTCGGCGCTAACCATCATTACGCTACCCGGTTTAGGCCCAACCAAACTCAGGCTGTCAAAGGTATATTCGGCCAGCTTCGGATCGGCCCATTTGTTCCAGACTCGTACAAAAAGGGTCATTTGGTCCGACTCGGATTCTATTTGGCCGGTGTACTCTAAAAAGTCCACTTTAGAGGTATTGAGTTGTTGCTCATCCCAGGGTAGTTCAATCCAGTCTGTGTCGGTAATGGTCTGCCAATTCTCGCTGCCATTATGATCAGCAGCATACTGCACCCGATAACCATAGCCGCTTGCATTTATGTCGCCATATAAAGTGCGAACCTGGCCTCGGATGGAGAACGTATAAATTTCATCAGGCACAACATCCACTTTTTGATAAATTCCGGCATAGCGATCGGTGTAAAGCGCATTTTCTATGCTAATACGCTGGGCGCCAAATCCGTCGTAAATGAACGGCTCCGATGCTTCACGAGAAAAGGCTATTGCCGCCTCGCCGTTACTAAACCTGTGCCAATTCAAGCCAACCCCAGTCGTTTCGTCAAAACCCTCTTCAAAATCGCCATTTTTAAGAAGTTCTTCAATTTGAACAACAGCGCGTTCAGGCGGCGCCGGCACAGCAAAATCTGCCGCGGACGATGTGACAACTATTGGCTCAACGGTGGGTTCAGGTAATGCCTCTTCTGTAGGCTCAACCGTAGGTTCTTGTGTGGATTCTTCTGTAGGTTCCTCTAAAATTACCCGGGTGGGAGTTGGCGTTGAATCTTCTGGGGTAACAATAACATCCGGTCCTTCTTCGGTAGGTTCTGCGGTAGCGGTGGGAGGAGGTTGAACAACGTCAGTGCCACCGCCTGAGAGGAATATACGGAGAATAAGGACACCTACCAACAATAGCAAAACTACAACAACAAGAGCGAGCAATACTAATCGTCGTTTTTTTGGCATAGGTCTTCTCCAAAATGGCTAAAAATTACTTATGTCAACTTTTCCGTATTTAAAGCGAACGCCCCGAAAATTGCCGGGGCGTTTTAAGATCAAGTTAGGGATACCTTTCCTTACGGTTTCCACAGCGGGATTGTAAGCATCTGTCCGGGGGACAGACTTTTATCGGGCGCCAAGCCGTTGGCCTGGGCCAGAGTAATTGTAGTTAACCCACAGTGAAAAGCAACTTTGTTAAGCGTGTCATCGGCCTGAACCTGGTAAACATTAGGGCCTTGACCAATCTCGCCGGTTGGGATGAAAAGTCCCTGGCCGGCAATGACAAAGTAGCCCATCCTGACTCCGTTAACCCTGGCTAGATCTTCCCAGGGTACGCCAAATCTCCAGGCAAGACCGGAAAGGGTGTCGCCATATTGCACGCGATAGCAGAAACCCAGCGTAGCCGAGTCTGCGGGCGTTGGGGTAGGTACAGGCGTAACTGAAGCCGGTGGAGTGGGCGTGCAATCGCCGTTGGCGGGTGGTGTTGGGCCGGTAATAGTTACCTCAACCTCAACCTGATCGGTTGCGCCACAATTATCGGTTACGGTCAAGGTAACAACATAAGAGCCGGTACTATTATATCCATGTGTTACAGATTCGCCGCTACCAAGGGGGCTGCCATCGCCAAAGTCCCATTCATAGCTAACAATTGTGCCGTCTGGGTCTACAGAGTCCTCTCCTACAAATTCAACAATTGCCACCCCCTTGCCCCTCATGGCCGTATAAGGACCGGCAGGGTCAGCGGTAGGAGCTACATTGTTATCGCAGCTTGTGGCTGTATCGGTTTGAGTTGGTCCCGGCGTAGCCGTTGGACCCGGCACCGGAACTGTCGTGGCGGTTGGCTCAGTTGTAGCCGGAGGCTCTTCAGTTGCGGCAGGCGGCTCGGTGGGTTCTTCAGTCGGTTCGGTTGTAGGTTGAGCCTCGTCGGTGGGTTCAGGGGCAGGCATAGTTTCTTCAGTCGGTTCAACGGTAGGTTGAGCTTCTTCGGTGGATTCAGGCGCGGGCAACGCTTCTTCAGTCGGTTCAACAGTAGGTTGAGTCTCTTCGGTGGGTTCAGGCCCGGGCAAAGCTTCTTCAGTCGGTTCAATAACAGCCGCAGCTCCTTCGGTGGACTCGGTGGTTTCCGGTTGAGCTTCTTCTGTCCCCTCAGGCGGTAATGCCTCTTCTTCAGTGGCTTCTGGAGCAGGCGTATCCTGAACCGGGGGCGGCGGGGGCGGCGGTTGACTTACGCCCGGAATAGAAAAGGGTAAGAGGCCAGACCTGACAACCAACCCGCAAACCACGCACAACATAACCAATACAACCAACAGCAATAAAATAAGGCGAAGGGGGCTGCGCCTGGGTCGATCTTCTTCCTCGTCCTCGTACTCTTCAAAATCTTCTTCTGGCTCGCCTTCCTCGTTCTCATTGAAGGTCCCGTCAAACTCGAAGTCAACAGCCATTTGTTTACTCCTTTATCGCGCTTTATGTCATGTGACATTAAGCCAGTATACCATAATAAAGCAATTTATGTCAACAAAGGTTGTTTTTTTCAATTGCTCCTTGGGCCGGGGTATGGTAACATACATCACTAATCCGTAATTGGTAATTGGTAATTGGTAATTGGTAATTGGTAATTGGCAATGAGTAACAACTGATTACTGATTTCCCCACCCCCCACAATATTGAGTAGAGAGTGTTAATTGTGATTCCTATTAATCTAAAACTACGAAATTTTATGGCCTACCAGGATGGAGAATTGAGTTTTCAGGGCATTCATCTGGCGGCTTTAACCGGCGAAAATGGGGCGGGCAAAAGCAGCTTGCTCGACGCCATTACCTGGGCTTTATGGGGCAAAGCGCGGGCCAGACGAGATGATGAATTAATTCGGCTGGGCCAGACCGACATGGAGGTTGAATATACCTTTGACCTCAATGAAAATATTTACCGTATTATCCGCAAGCGCGACGCCAGCAAAAGAGGCCGCAGCGATTTGAGCTTTCAAATGGAAGACGCCGGAGGCTGGCGCACCCTGACCGAAACCAGCCTGCGGATTACTCAAGGCAAAATCAACCGCTTGCTGCGTCTGGATTATGATACCTTCATTAACTCCGCCTTTTTGCTTCAAGGTCGGGCCGATGAATTTACCACCAAACGGCCGGCCGAACGCAAAAAAATCCTGAGCGATATTTTGGGTTTGGAACTTTATGACCTTTACACAGAACGGGCCAAAAAGCACGCCGCCAAAAAAGAGACCGAGGCAGCAATTGTTGAGGCTGAAATTAAGCGAATTGAGGAAGACCTGGCTCGCGAGCCTGAATATCGAGCAGAATTGGCGGCAGCGGAACAAGAAGCCGCCCAGTTTAATAAAGATTTACAAGCTGCCGAAACAGAGATGCTGACCCTGCGCGACCGGCATAGAGCGATAAACGATAAACAACGCCAGTTGGATGATTTGCGCGACCGGCTTTCCGGCGCGGAAACAGACCTTGCAGAGATGGCTGAAGTGATAGCCGCGGCTCAAGCAAGCATTGATGCCCATCAAGCTATCCTGACCCGCCGAACCGACATTGAGACTGGTTTGGAAAAGTTAAATCAAGCCAAAGAAAGCGTTAAGGATTGGGGGCGACGCTTGCAGGAGTCGGCCAAATTATCTAACCGCAAACATGAGTTGGACACAGCCCTTAATGCGGCCCGGGCCGAAATTGAGGCTGACCTGCGGGAAGTTAAGGCGACAATCACGCTCCTCAATCCAAAAGTTGAGGCCGGCGATGCCCAGCGCGAACAATTGGCCGCAGCGCAGGCAGAATTGAACGCTCTCCAAACGCTGGACGCAGAGCAAGAAACGCGTCGAGAAACGCTGATTGCACTGGGGCAGGAGTCGACCAGGTTAGAAGAACAGAACCGGCAACTTAAGGTTGAGATGGATGAAATCAAGGCCAACTTGACGCAACTTGAGGATGCCGATTCCAGTTGCCCCGTTTGCAAACGCCCTCTTGATGAGACGCATCGCGCTGAAGTGTTGGCTCAATTTCAGGACGACGGAAAAGTTAAGGGCGATACGTTTCGGGCCAATCGCGCCCGGCTGAGCGAGATTATTGCCGAGCAAAAAACTTTGCAACAAAGCGTGACCCAGGTAGACCGGGAACTATACGGTTTAGCCAAAACGCAACGCGCCATCGCCCGGTTGGAACAACTGCTAACTGAGGCGGAAAGCGTCGCCGCCGACCTTGAGACGGCTCAGGTTAAACAAATAAATTTACAGAAGCGGCTGGACACCCAGGATTTTGCCACCGAGGTACTGGCCGACCTGGCTGAAGTTCAGGCAGAATTAGCCACGCTGGGTTACGACAAGGCCGCTCACGATCAAGCCAGAAACGACGTCGAGGCCCTGGCTCATTTTGAGGAAGAAGCCCGAACCCTGGCCGAAGCCGAAAAGCGAATTAAAGAGGAAGAAAAACGACTGGACAGAGAGAACGCTCGCCGCGCCCGGCTGTTAGAGCAGGTAGCTGCCGACCAGGATAAAGTGGTCGAACTGGAAAAGGAGACCGCCGGGTTGGCCGAGTTGAGCCGGCAACTGAATGAGGCCAGCGCCGCCGTGGATGAACTACAACGCCAGGAGCGTTTTGCCCGCGACAAGGTGGCCGCAGCCAAACAACAGTTGAGTCACATTACCTATCAAGCCAAAGAGCGCGGCAAGCAAGAAGACAACCTGCAACAAATCCGCGAGACGTTGAGCATTTACAGGGAGTTGCAGGTTGCTTTTGGTAAAAAGGGAGTACAGGCTCTTTTAATTGAGGGCGCCATCCCCGAAATTGAGGATGAAACCAACGAACTACTGAGTCGCATGACGGACGGGCGGATGAACGTTCGCTTTGAGACTCAGCGCGAGGCCAAAAGCGGCGCCGGCACCATTGAAACGCTCGATATCCGCATCTCCGATGAAATTGGCACCCGCGATTATGAGCTTTATTCCGGCGGGGAGAGTTTCCGGATCAATTTCGCTATCCGGGTGGCTATTAGCAAAGTGCTGGCTCGTCGGGCCGGGGCGCGCCTGCAAACGCTGGTGATTGATGAGGGCTTTGGCACTCAAGATGCGCAGGGTCGGGAGCGGCTGGTGGAGGCCATCAATGCCATTCAGGATGACTTTGAGAAGATCATCGTCATTACTCACATCGACGAGCTAAAGGACGCTTTTCCGGTGCGGATTGACGTGTGGAAAACAGCGGATGGTAGCCAAATGGCGATTCGGTGAAGATGCCGCTTTTATTGAAAAGGGTAAAAGCTTCAGTCGCCGATATAGTGTATCCAGTTAGCGTCAACCGCATTGTATAGGCGTTTATCGGCAGTCCAAAATTCAGCGGGGAGCGTTTCGGCTAAGGCCAGGTAAAAGCTGTCATAGGCGGCGGCCCGTTTAAGCTGCAAAGTCCAATCAAAGGCTGACCGCGTTAGATTATCGTCAGGGTGAATCGACTGTAAATTGAGTTTCTGTGCAAGTTGTAATGCTCTGTGTCCTTCGGTGGAAGTGAGTACGCCAAAATGCACGGTTTTGGATAAAGCAGAGGTAATTTCGTAAAGCCAGAGCGTGGGTACATACAAAGTATGCCCAGCCTCTTCCCACTGCGTCATCAACAATTTGCAACGAGTCTGATGCAGTCCGGGCAAGATTAGCTTAAAAGTAAAACTGGCATCAATTATTAATGATTTGGTCATCTCTGGTTTCCAGATCAATCCGGGCCGCTTGCCATAGATTGTCAATATCTAATGGTTCACCCTGTCGTCGGGTTAAAATTTCGGTAGCCAGTTCGTCACTCTCGGATAGCCAGGTTTCCCAACGAGCCAAATTGGCGTTGGTGGAAAGTTGATTGAGCATCTCATAATCCTCCAGGCTTACCAAAACCGCTTTTGGTTTGCCTCGAGAAGTCAGTACAATCCGTTCGCCGCCATAGGCTACCCGGTTGACCAATTCAGAAATATCTCGCTTGACCCGGCCAATACTTATTTGAGCAGTTGTCATTTTATTTTGTCCTTTGTTACTTTAAATTGCACTATCCTGATAAACAGTATAATGAAACACTTGATAAGGTCAATTCCATAATGCCAATTCTAAAAATCTATGAGGGTCAAGCCCTCAAAGCGGCGCTAAACGAAATCGCCTCGCCGATGCGAGTAACCTATCTGGCCCTTGATGAGCCGCAGCCGGACACCATAATTGCATTGGATGATCTGGCCGCGCTAACGCCCCACCTGTCTGTAACTGTTAAACCAGACCCCACGGCAGAGGCCGACCGGGTGATTGTGCAGGGTGAGCAGGGAGCGGCGTTAGCATTTGTTGGCGCGCCGGTGGGAACAGAGTTGGCGGCGTTGGTCTCGGCCATTGTAGTAGCAGGACGGGGGCAATCGGGGTTGGCGCCGGAAACGCGGCAAGCTCTGGCAGAGCTAACCAGGCCGGTTCATATGGAAGTCTTTACCACGCCTACCTGACCCAGTTGCTCCCAGGCGGTCAGTTTGGCTCACAAATTTGCTTTTGAAAGCCCCCACATTACCGTTGAGGCAGTTTCGGCTGTAATGATGCCGGATTTGGCTCAATACTACAAAGTTTTAGGCACCCCTCACACTGTTTTAAACAGCGCCCGCCACTTGAAGGGTCGCATTAGAGAAGAGCAGTTACTGGAAGCAATTCAATTGTTGATTCGCAAAAATAAATAAAGGAGCATATCAATGAGCAAACCAAAAGTGTTCGTTACCCGGGCTATTCCAGAAAAAGGACTAGCGATTGTTAGAGAGTTTTGCGATGCCGATATCTGGCCCGAGGAACTTTTTGCCAGGTTTCCTCCTTTTTAGACAAGAAAATTTACAGACAGCCAAGATAGTGCTATAGTCTCTCAGATAATATTTCTGAAGAAGTTTTAAGGGAGAATATGGACAATGAAGCCTAACGGGCAACGTCCTCGCATCCTGATTTGCGGCCCCATTGCCAAAGCAGGCATTGAGCAGGTCATCTTGATGCTAGAGAAACATGCGGATGTTGACGCCAAGTCCGGCTTGAGCCAGGAGACGCTTTTGAACTGCATTGGCAATTACGAAGCCATTATTGTCAACAGAGCCGCTAAAATTGGGGCTGATGTTATTAAGCGGGCCGAGCGGTTAAGGGTGATTGGTCAGACCGGGGCCAGGCTGGATAATATTGACGTTGTTGCCGCCAAAGAGCGGGACATTAAGGTGATTAATTGCCCGGGCGTTAATACTCGCACCATCGCCGAACACACTCTGGCTTTGCTTCTGGAACTGGCTTATCGTCTACCACAGGCGGAATTAAGCATAAAAGAAGGCCGTTGGAAAAGAGAAAAACTGATAGGCCCCGGACTAACCGGCAAAACGGTGGGGATCATTGGTTTTGGTCGCGTGGGTCGCCAGGTTGCTATTAGAGCCAGAGCCTTTGGGATGAGAGTTTTGGTCAACCAGCCTCGTCCAACACCAGAACTCAATTTAGAGTCGCATGTTGAGCCGGTTGACTTAACCGAACTTCTTAAAGAGGCCGATTTTGTTACCCTCCATGTTCCGGCTAACCCTGAAACGGATCGTTTAATTAGCCTGGATCAGTTGGCTTTAATGAAACCTACAGCCTATCTGATTAATACCGCTCGGAAGAGCGTGATTGATGAAGCGGGCCTGCTGGAAGCGTTAAATAAAGGGGTAATTTCCGGGGCGGCAATGGATGTTTTTACCCAGGAACCCAATATCAATATTGATCTAATCCGGCATAAGCAGGTAGTGGTTGCTCCTCACATTGCTACTAGCGCCAAGGACAACCGCATAGCTGCCGCCATAACTGTGGCCAAACAGGTTATTGATATCATTAAGGACGCCGACCGTCCTATTGAAAACCCGCTCTCTTTGCGCGTTGTCCCTACCGATAGAGTCCTGCCGCACGAGAATGTTGACTCTCGTCGGGTGAACAAATTGGCGGCTCGATTAGAGGCTGACGGGATACTGTCAAACCCGCCTATTGTGATTGAGACCGGCGACCACTATGTTGTGCTGGATGGGGCCACCCGGACCACGGCGCTTAAGCAGCTAAATTATCCTCATACCATTGTTCAGATTGTGTCCCCGGAAAATGAGGTTAGTTTGCATACCTGGTTTCATGCCATTCGCCAAATAGAGCCGGGTAAATTAATCAAGATATTGGACGACTTGCCGGAAATCTCTATGCTGGAGAGCAGTCCCTCGAAAATTCTTGATGAAATGTTTGAATACGGTGGTTTATGTTATCTGCATACGGTTGAAAACAGAGTTTTTTTGGTGCAAGTGGCGCAGGAGGCCAGTCACATTCAAGCCTTGAACAAGTTAACGGAACCCTATATCACGGCCAGCCGGGTCGAACGCACCTTGAATAATAGTATTAGCGGCTTACGGGCTGAATACCCCGATTTGGCCGCGCTGGTTGTTTTTCAAGAGCACACCGTTGAGCAGGTTTTACAAATTGCCCAGGCCGGTCGAGTTCTACCCGCCGGTATTACCCGCTTTGTTATTCCCGGTCGGGTGCTGCGCCTTAAGGCTAATCTGGATTACTTGAGGTCTGACAAATCGCTGGCCGAAAAAAATGAGTGGTTGCGACAGCTTGTAGTAGACAAGTTTAGCAGCCGCGAGGTAAGATATTACCAGGAACCCGTTTATCTATTGGATGAGTAATTGTAACTATGGCTATTAAACCTATTGTTCTTTATAATGAAAACCAGGCCGCCCTACGCAAAAAAAGCAACCCGGTTAGAGTTGTAAACCGGCGCGTTAAAAAGTTGATACACGACCTAAAAGACACATTGCTTGACTGCGAGGAAGGCATTGGACTGGCCGCGCCCCAAATTAATGTTCACAGCCGGGTGGTTTTGGTGCGGTTGGGCAGTCGTAATGATAATGATGATGGTGATGATGATGATGAAAGCGGGCCGGAGCCGCCCATTGCTCTGATTAACCCGGAGATTATTGAGGCCAAAGACCCGGAAAAGGATTTTGACGGTTGTCTCAGCTTTCCCGGTCTCTTTGCCGAAACCGTGCGCCCTCATTATCTCAGGGTAACAGGACTTGACGAGTGGGGCAAGCCTTTTGACCGGGTCTTTAACGGTTTTGATGCCGTGCTGGTCCACCACGAAATTGACCATTTAAACGGCGTGCTGTTTATTGACCGCGTCGCCAGCATAGAAGATGTGTACACGGTAACCCAGGATGAAGACGGCGAGTGGGTGCGCGTGCCGGTATCGGCTCTAAACTC
>JAJRVO010000750.1 GCA_024277275.1 Chloroflexota bacterium | reverse complement strand
TTGGGCTGGTTTTTGCCGGCTTAAGAGCAGAATTGGCAGAATTAACGAATCAAAATTCTATCATTCTGGAAATTCTGCTCTTAAATACCCGCAATTGCAACAATTTTTACACCCTAATTGTCAAACCGGGAATTGCTGGTGTAGATTTTGATTTCTTCAATGCAGGGCTTTTTGTTTTCGTATAGTATTACCGAAAGATGTCAGCATCTATTCGGTATGCTGAAAACGTTCCATACAAATTCCATATTACATATATTTTTAGGAGAGTTAATAATGTCACAAAAGATAAAAGCTTCAGCTATTGAACTACTCAACAATCCAACATCACGAGTTATTATCATCTTAAGCGCCTTGCTTATTGCTGCTTTAATTGGCGGCGCTCCCAGTGATCAAGGGTTTTAGACAACCGACCTGTAAAATCTAACCAACTTAATAGGAACTGCAACTATGCTTAGATCAGTACCCAATCGACCTGCAATTTCAAATGTCTTAATCAAAGCCAGCGCTAATGTCGCTTTTCGGTCTGTGCTTCTGGCCAGTCCGCATGAAGCTCTAACAGAGATGAACTTGCCCCCGGAAGATGCCGAAATCCTGACAAACGTTCAAGCGCCTACGCTCAAAGAGTTCGCCCGGCAAGTCAAAATGAGGCTATTACTTCATCACCCCTGATAAATGGCGAATGGGCAATGCAGTGGTTCATTCGCCTATTTATCTATTTTAAAACCAGGTAAAATTCAATGCGCAGGAAAGTTATTTTTAATTTAAGTGAGCATGATGCTACACAACTACTTGCTTTGATCAAAAAAGAACTGAACCAGGAGGATAGAATTTGGGAACCTTACTGGAACCGCCTGGCGCATACTGTAGAGCAAGCCATTGAACACGCCTCGCGTGGTGACACCTTTAGATATACCTCCTTTTTCAAGGACACCCCTGACAACTAACCCCATTCTAACAACACACAAACAACTGGCACTGGGTCCAGTTATTTGATAGTCCGTAGTAATGGCTTCAGCCGTTAGTTTTGACCGCTAAAGCAGTGACTACGAGCAAATTCCATCATATGAACCCAGTATCCAAACGACTGGCACTGGGTCCGGTTATTTGATAGTTCGTAGTAACGGCTTCAGCCGTTAGTTTTGACCGCTAAAGCGGTGACTACGAGCAAATCCCATCATATGAACCCAGTATCCAAACGACTAAAAAGGAATTATTAATTAATGATTTTAGCCTACGCCATCATCGCCTTAATTATTCTGGCCCTGCTACTTCGGCGCAATTTAAGGGCTATTGGACAACTCTCTTACCGGGGCAATTGGAAATTGGCGGTTGTTTTGCCTGGCTTGTTTGTATTGCAGTGGGCAACAGTTGTTTACGCCACAGAGCGAACAAGCTTAAAGGTAGTCTTCCTGATTTTATCCCATCTGGCCCTGATCCTGCTCATTCTTATAAATCGACATCTGCCTGGGGCTAAGTTGTTTGCTCTGGGTGTTTTTCTCAACACGGCAGTTATGGTTGCCAACGGAGGCTGGATGCCAATAACACCAGAAACATATCGCTATGTTCACCCCAACCAAACCACAATTGAAGCGCATATCCCCCCTCCCAAAAGCAAAAACATTATTTTACCCCGCGCCGAAACCAAATTATGGATTCTATCCGATATGATTCCGGCTCCCCTCCCCTGGCGTCGATACGCCGTTAGCATTGGCGATTTACTCCTGGTCATTGGCGTGGCCCAATTCCTGTTTAAAACAACAAAAAGCGACGCCGTTTACCAAGTTGGTCCCCCGCTAAAAACAACCTGATTTGGTTAATTCAGTGACCGCAACAACTAAACAATCCCCAACCCGAATAAACCGGATTGCCGTCTCTATCAAGGTGTAGTACTATATGCTTTGCCGGCAACGGCAAATAGATTACACAGGTGATAAAATGCCAAATCAAACTTCATACAAAAATATAATTGTTCAACAAGAAGGCAAAGCGGGCCTGGTCCAGATCAATCGCCCCGATGCCCTAAACGCTCTTAACAGCGAGACAATGAGCGAGTTAATTGCGGCCCTGCAAATTTTTGACGCCGCAGACGACGTTGGCTGTATGGTCATTACCGGCAGCCAAAAAGCCTTTTCCGCCGGGGCCGATATTAAACATATGGCCAACGCCTCGGCAGTTGATATGATGAACATGGAATTTGTTGAGTACTGGGACCGGCTCAAAACCATCCGCAAGCCCGTTATCGCCGCCGTAAGCGGGTGGTGTCTGGGCGGCGGCTGCGAGCTGGCCCTGGCCTGCGATATGATTGTCGCATCTGAATCCGCCAAATTCGGCCAGCCCGAAATTAACATTGGGGTTATACCGGGCGCAGGCGGCACGCAGCGCTTAACCCACGCTGTGGGCAAAGCCGTGGCTATGGAAGTCGCTCTAAATGATCGCCGGCTCACCGCCCAAGAAGCGCTAAACTACGGGCTGGCCAATCGGGTAGCGCCGGTTGAAAGCTATTTGGACGAAGCCATTCAACTGGCCAACCAAATCAGCGAGCGCGCCCCGGTGGCCGTGCAGTTGGGCAAAGAGGTTATCAATCAAGCCTTTGAGGTCTCGCTAACCGAGGGCCTGCACCTGGAGCGCCGCCTCTTTGCCATGCTCTTTTCCACCGAGGACCAAAAAGAGGGCATGGCCGCCTTGATAGAAAAACGCCCCGCCGAGTGGAAGGGTCGCTAAAATGAGGAGATTAGAGATTGGTTAATTCAATCTTCAATAACCAATCTCCCTCGACAAAACCCCCATCCACACCCAAACCCCCGACCTCCCCGCCGACAGCGCCCAACGCGTCGGCCTGCTTACCCACCGGCTAACCGCCCCACCCCATACCCTCAGCCTGACCCTGCGCCACGGCTCCAATATCCTCTGCCAAAACAAGTACAACCTAAACTGGTTCAACCCCTCACGCGGCAGCCTCGCCCACCGCTTCCGGCGGTGGATTGCCGATTTGGTGATGCGCTAAGCCAAATTCCCAAATTCGTCTCAGTTCGGTATAATCGGTGATAGAATAGCTTTGCCCTCTTTTCATTCGAGAGGATTCGGTAATTCAACGTAGTACATTATGTAACTGCTCAATCTTCCGGGCCGGCGACGGAGTCGGCCAATTGTGGACCTCGCTCCACCCTCGCCTGAGCGACACCCGCGTTGAAATTGTAACCGGGGTCCGGGAAGCGACCGCCATCCCCTGGGAGTTGCTCCGCGACCCCCAAACCGGCGCCGTGCTGACCCTGCGCGCCCGCGCCTTTGTGCGGACCTACGCCCAACCCGAATCGACCGCCAAATACACGCTTGACCCTGCCGCCTCCGGCCCGATCCGGATTCTGCTGGTCATCAGCCGCCCGGCTGCTGATGACGACGTACCCTTCCGCTCGGTGGCCGGCCGCCTGATCAAAGGGCTGGACGAAGCCGCCCGCGAGACTTTTCAGCTCGACGTGCTGCGCCCGCCGACCTTTGAGCGCCTGGGCAAAACCCTGCGCCAAGCCAAAAACAAAGGCCAACCCTACCACATCGTCCACTTCGACGGCCACGGCGTCTACACCGAAGCGCCGAAATCCGATACCGGTTGGCTGGCCGAACTGCTGTCCGGGCTGACCCCAATGCTGCTCTCCGCCCCCCGCTCCGGCCCCCACGGCTACCTGCTCTTTGAAAACCCCGACCTCGACCAAAACATTCAGTTAGTCGACGGCCCACCCTGGGCCAACTGTTAGTCGAAACCGGCGTCCCCGTCCTCATCCTCAACGCCTGCCGCTCCGCCCACGCCGAAACGCCCGACTCCGCCCCTTTAACCACAAAGGAACCAGAATCAGAAGTTGAAATCGAAAATCCAATAGCTCTCAGCTCCCTGGCCCAGGAAGTGATGGATACCGGCGTAGCGGGCGTGGCGGCTATGCGCTACAACGTTTACGTCGTCACCGCCGCCCAATTTGTGGCCGACCTGTACGCTGCTTTGACTCAGGGCCTGACTCTGGGCCAGGCCGTCACCCAGGGCCGCAAGCAGTTGCACGACCAGCCGCTGCGAACCATCGCCTACGATCCCCTCTCCCTGCAAGATTGGCCCGTGCCGCTGGTCTACGAAGCCGCGCCCGTGCCGATCTTCCCCAAGCCAACCAGCGCCGGCCACCCCGCCTTTACCCTGACCGCCGGGGGAGCGACCGCCGCCCGCGGCAGCATCGACCCCGGCCTGCCCCCTTCACCCGACGCCGGCTTCTTTGGCCGCGACGAAACCCTGCTGGCCCTCGATAGAGCCTTTGACAGCCAACCCATCGTCCTGCTGCACGCCTACGCCGGGAGCGGCAAAACCGCCGCCGCCGCCGAGTTCGCTCGCTGGTACGCCCTGACCGGCGGCATCAAGGGACATGTCCTCTTTACCACTTTTGAGCAGTACAAACCCCTGGTCCGGGCGCTGGACCCAATAGAGCAGGTCTTTAGCCCCATTTTGGAGCAGAACAACGTCCAGTGGTTGACCTTAACCGACGCCCGGCGCCGGAACATTACTTTGCAACTGCTGCAAATGATCCCGGTCCTTTGGATTTGGGACAACGTCGAGCCGGTGGCGGGCTTTCCGGCTGGAAGCCCCTCCGCCTGGAACGCCGCCGAGCAAAAAGAACTGGCCGACTTCCTGCGGGCCGCCCGCCGCGACGAGCGCGCCTGGTTGAGCGACCTGCCCCGCCGGATTACCGTCCCGCCGATGCCGATGCAAGAGCGCGTTCAACTGGCCCGCGCCCTGGCCGAGAAGCAGGGCCAACGCCTGACCGACGTGGACGACTGACGGCCCCTACTCCGCTTTACCGGCGGCAACCCCCTGACCATCACCGTTTTGGTGGGCCAGGCCCTGCGCGACGGGCTGAAGAGCCGCCGGCAAATCGAAACCTTTGTAACCCAACTCCGGGCAGGCGAGGCCCACTTTGCCAACGAAGAAAGCGAAGGCCGGGCCAAGTCCCTGGGCGCGTCCCTCAGCTACGGCTTTGAACATGCCTTCACCGAGGCCGAACGCCAACAACTGGCCCTGCTCCACTTCTTCCAGGGTTTTGTTGATGTGCAAGTATTGCAGCAAATGGGCAATCCAAAAGCTGATTACTGCCTGCCCGAAGTACGCGGCCTGACCCGCGAAGCCGCCATCACCCTCCTCAACCGCGCCGCCGAAATCGGCCTGCTCACCGCCCACAGCGGCGGCTACTACACCATCCACCCTGCCCTGCCCTGGTACTTCAAAAGCCTCTTCGACAAACATTTCCCGGCAGCCCCCCTCCCAACCTCCCCCCAAAGGGGGGAGGAGCAAGACTCCCCTCTCCCCGTGGGAGAGGGGTTGGGGGAGAGGGCCACCCGCGCTTTCGTCGAAGCTATGGGCCAACTGGGCAACTACTACCACAACCAATACGAACACGGCAACCGCGACGTCATCGCCGCCCTGACCGCCGAAGAAGCCAACCTGCTCCACGCCCGCAGCCTCGCCCTGAGTCGGGCCAGGCAACTCGTCCTGAGTAGCACGCGGCGCGTATCGAAGGGCGAAGGCGGCTGGTATGGCGCGGTCATCAGCACGATGCAGGGCTTGCGCTCCCTCTACGCCCAAACTGGCCGCCGGGCCGAGTGGCAGCAGCTGGTCGTCGAGATTGTGCCAGACTTCGTCGACCCGGCTACGGATGGTCCCCTGCCGGGCCGGGAGGAGCAGTGGAGCCTGGTCACCCAGCACCGCGTCCTTCTAGCCC
>JAJRVO010000749.1 GCA_024277275.1 Chloroflexota bacterium | reverse complement strand
TTTGTCCGGCAAAACGTGAGCGTAAGGCGCTTCCAATCCCACGCAAACCCAACGATTAGACCATCGGAAACCATTCTGAGCAAAATAAAAGGCTTTTGCGTTTGGCGAATATAAAAAGATATGATATTGTTGTGGATTGCGTAGCAGTTCTTTTTTGTAGAAAGGTATCCGTTTTTATGAGTAATCGAATTTTCACCGTACTCTCAATTGCTTGCTTTGCTCTTTTGCCGGCTCTAACCGGCCTGATTAAGTCCCAACCGGCCCAGGCAGATGAGGGTTCGACTTTGGAACCAGGCCAGGCCGGTCTTATTTCTTTTACTGAAGCCCTTTCTACAACTACTGAGCCAGAAGAAACAGAAGCGGAAACGCCGCCCACATACATCAAGGGCTTGTATATGACCTATAGTTCTGCCGGTCATCAGGGCTTACGCGAGCATGCCTTTAACCTGATTGACACAACTGAACTGAATGCCGTGGTTATTGATATCAAGGGCGACAAGGGGCTGTTAACCTACAAAAGCAACGTGATTACCGCCACAGCCATTGGGGCCAACAACGCCCCGACCATCAGAGATTGGCAAGCCTTTATGCAAGACCTGAAGGCGCGAAATATTTACGCCATCGCCCGGATTGTGGTTTTTAAGGACAACTACCTGGCCCGCGCTCACCCGGAATGGGCTGCAAAAACCGAAACGGGAGAACTGTGGCTTGACCGGGAGAAGTTGCCCTGGTTAGAAGCCTTTCACCCGGAGGTGTGGGATTACAACGTAGCCCTGGCCGTCGAGGCCGCCCAGCGCGGATTTGATGAAATCCAGTTTGATTACGTCCGTTTTCCCACCGATGGACGAATTAGCAACATTGTTTACTCCCAACCTGCCGATGAACCGGCGGCGCGCACAGCGGCCATCAACGGCTTTTTAGCCAAAGCAGACGCAGCCCTGGAACCTTACCAGGCCAAGTTAGCCGTTGACGTTTTTGGCTACACCAACTGGCACAAAGGCGATTTTAGGATTGGGCAAGATTTGTCGGATATGGCCGCCTATCTTGATGTTCTCTCGCCAATGCTCTACCCCTCAACATTTGACCACGGACTGGACGGTATGCCTGAATATGATGTCAATACCGTGGCGTTTCCCTACGAGGTGGTTTATGAGAGCATGATCCGGGCAATGGCCAGGGTTAAAACCACCAACCCGGATATTATCGTCCGTCCGTGGATTCAAGATTTCCCCGATTACGGCTTTGACCGGCGGATTTACACCCCCGACGAAGTGCGAGAGCAAATGTTTGCCTCTTACGACTCCGGCGGCGGCGGCTGGCTGCTGTGGGACCCCCGCGTTAGATTTACCCCTGAGGCCCTGGTCACCGATGACGTGCTCTACCCGCCCAACGAACAGGGCGAAATTATGGTGTTACGCTACCAGAACTTTGGCAGCTCCGATGCGGGCCTACAGCGCAGCGCAGCCGGTTTTCGGGAAGATTTGGAGCAATTGTGGGCGGCGGGCTACTACCCCATCAATCTGCGCGACCTGGCGGTTGGCAACGCCAAGTACCGGCGCGATATCGACGAGGTTTTGCCCCAAAAGGGCTGGCACTCCATTCGCTCCGAGGAATTGCTGAACAATCGTCTCAGCTACATCCCCCAGGGCAAGCGACCGGTTATCCTTACGTTTGATGGGTCGCACATTAGCCAGTACCGCCTGCTGGACGACGGCAGCCTCGACCCCAACTCGGCAATGGGGGCGCTATACGCCTTCCACAATGAGCATCCCGCCGATTGGCCTTTGCGGGCTACGTTCTTTGTGCAGCCGGAAGCGGATGACCCGGACTACCAGCTTTTCGGCCAGCCGGAGTTTGTGGAGCAAAAGCTGCAAACCCTGGTCGATTGGGGGATGGAAATTGGCAGCTACACGCTAAACGCCGCCGACCTGTCGCAAGACAACCAGGAAGAGCTTCGTCGCCAGTTAAGCGACGAAGCAAGCATTGAGGCCATTGTGCCAGGTTATAAGGTCGACTCCCTGGCCCTGCCGTTTGGGCAGCGTCCTAAAAAATCTTTTCTACAGCACGGCAAATATAATAACCTGCCGTATGATTATGAACTTATCGTCCAAACCGGCAATCAGCCAATTCCCTCGCCCCGTACCGATGCCTTTGACCCCTACAACATCCAACGTATCCAAGCCACCCACGCGGCTGTTGCAGCCTGGATAAAATTCTACCAAAACACGCCCAATGCTTACTACGTATCTTCAGGCGTTATTCCTGATACCAAGCCGGTGAGATAAGGAACAAGGTGTTTCTTGCCGTTTGAAGACCCTAAAGGTTTTAAAAACCTTTAGGGTCTGGGCCGCTGCACAAAAACAAAACGGGCAAGTTAATTAATCCCGATTCCTAAGTATTTATTGAGGCTTTACCCCATTTATGTATCCCAAAGACAAATCCGTATCAGACGAGAGAGCCGTTGAAGCCAGCCAGCTTGGCCGGCCGGCTCAAGCAGATGTGTCCCAGGCCAATGCCGGTTATTACGAGCCTCATCGGCTGGCTGATTTAACTAAACAAGGCCGTTTATACGTCATTGCCGATGGCGTGAGCGGCGCGGTTTCCGGGCAAATCGTCAGCCAGTACGCCATCAAAAAAGTTCTCCACAGCTTTTACGCCGGCGACACCCCCGATCCAAAAACGCGCCTGCTGGACGTGGTTCAGCAGGTCAATCTTGATATTTATGAGCGCAACGACCTGTATCCCAACCGTCGGCCTATGGTTACCACCCTGACGGCTGCGCTCATCCACAATAACAGGTTGCTGGTAGCCAACGTGGGCGATAGCCAGGCTTACGTGGTTTGGGGTCAGGACATTGAACGCCTCGATTGGGAAACCGAACCGCCCCCGCCCGCCGAACCAAAAGATGCGCCGGTACTCTTGCTTCCATCAGAGGCAGTCTCCCCGGCAAAACGTCCGCCCAAAGCAGACCCAAATTTGTCCCGGCAGGGCGTGCCGCAAGTTCTGGGCATCGATAAAAAACTTAATGTTGACACCTTCACCCGGCGGCTATTTCCGGCAGATATTGTAATTTTATGCAGCGGCGGCTTAACCGGTTTCATTGCAGAAAAGGAAATTGCCCGGGCTGTCAGCCGGCACTCGCCGGAAGAGGCAATCCCTCGGCTTATCGCTCTGGCCGCCGAGCGCGGCAATCGTGACCCGGTGGCAATCAGCATTACCCGCGTTTTGTCCAGCGCCGTTGCCCTGCGACCCCCAACCCGTATGCCCTTGCCCACGTCGCCAAATTGGAGTGATTGGGACACCCTACCCAAACCATCCGGCCCCCCTGCAACCAAACCCGCCTCGCCGCCAAGCGCCAAACCCGCTCCCAGGCCAGACGCACCGCTCCCCAGCCCCCGGATGGCCGAAACACGACCGTATTACGTCACCGAGTCTGGGCCGCGCCGGTGGCCGGTCTACTTAATATTTGCCCTGGTTTTGGCGTTTCTCTGCGCCCTGCCCATTCTGGCCTGGCGATATTTGATTCCGCCTGAAATGGCGGCGGCTGTACCATTTTTAGGCGACATTGAAATATTGGCCCCCAACAGAACCGAGTCGCCAATTGTGGACCTATCCCTTGAAGACACGGCTGAACCCGATGCCGCCGGTCAAACGGGCCAAACGCCGGAAGCGCAAACAGAGCCGACCATTGTGTCAGCGGTTATGATTACGCCCGTGGCTACAGAGACGCTCATGGCTGAGGATACGCCCATAGCCGAGGCAACGCCCGAAGTAACGCTGGTTGTTGAGAACAATTCCCCTATCCCGACGCCGGAGACCGCTTTTGTTAGCCCGGTCAGCGCCCCAACCCAAACGCCGCCCCCGGCTAAACCGCCGACTCCGGTCGAGCCGCCCACACCAGTCCCCACCCCCCTGCCCACCATTGAGTTACCGGCAGATTGCGAAAACCGGGCGCGTTTTATGCGCGACCTGACCGTGCCTGACGGTACGCAATTTTCGCCGGGGGAGAGGTTTGAGAAGGTTTGGCTGCTACTTAACGCGCAAACATGTCCGTGGGGACCGGGTTACTCCGTGCGTTTTATTAGCGGCGACCCGATGGGGGCCGGGCCGGAACTGCCGTTGACAGAGGTCGTGTCGCCTAAAACCAACGGCGAGATCAACGTGCCGATGATTGCCCCCTCGTCGCCCGGCCAGTATCGGGGAGAGTGGCAACTGTACGATTTGACCGGCGAGGCTTTTGGCCCGGTCATGTATCTGGAAATTGAGGTTGTACCGCCAGACCCGGCAGAAATTGCCGCCGCCAATCAAACCACCCTGTACGACTTTATTGAAAATGCCGACAAGGCTACCTGGTTATCTAAAGACGATACTTACACGCTGCTGGAAACCGATATCGATGAAAATCTGCAACTACCGCCCCAGGGCGTGGTTGCTCGCGGCATTGGGCTGCTGCGGGGCAATGTCAAAAGTGAAAAAAATGTGCTGTTGACTTATCCCCACCGGGCGCTTGGTTTTATAGAGGGCAGATACACGGTTGACGCCCCCCTCCAGCCCACCGATGCCCTGGTCGCTGTTTTGGGGTTTCCCAAGCTATCTATTCTCAGCGATGACGGGGTCACGTTTAAGGTTGTCTTTACCCCCGATGACGGCTCGGAGCAAGAGATTTTGTCCAAAACGGTGCAATACAGAGATAGCCCCATCACCGAGATAGTGTCTTTGGCCTCAATTGAACCCGGCCAAACAGGAACCTTTACCTTGTGGGTTTTGGGAGGAGAAAGCCTCAATCAGGATTGGGCGGTTTGGATTGACTTGCGGCTTGTTCGTCCCCAATAAAAGACCCTAAAGGTCTTAAAGACCTTTAGGGTCTGGCAAAGCTATGGCTTTTGTTATTTTAACTCAAGTTGCCACCTGTATCATCAAACCGGGGAGTAGGAAGTAAGCAGTAGGGATTAGGGGTAAAATCTTCATACTCCCTACTCCATACTTCCTACTTCTGGCTTACTTGGCGCTGAATCATTGATTTTCTGACTGT
>JAJRVO010000748.1 GCA_024277275.1 Chloroflexota bacterium | reverse complement strand
ATTGTTGGCATTTCAGAGCAGAATTTCCAGAATGATAGAATTTTGATTCGTTAATTCTGCCAATTCTGCTCTTACACCGGCAAAAATCAGCCCGACTGAGTAGTTATCGGCGGCACAGTTTCCAAAACGGGAATTGCTGGTGGGTGTATACAACTTGATAATCTTGTAACTGTTCGGGCATGTCATTTCGACCAAAGGGAGAAATCCCTAAAGTGGTACATTGACCGGCCAGATTGCTGGAAAACCCAAAATTCGGCGATGAAGTTTATCCAGCAAACGGTTTGTCCAACAAACAGGCTGTCAATTGCAGCGCCGCAGGGATTTCTCGGCTTGCAGCCTCGAAATGACATGGAGGGTGAATAGTTACCAAAAAGGAAAAACTAATGAACAAAGTAACTCCCATCAAAACTGCAAAATATGAACAACTGCCTGTAGCCGTTTATAAAAGCAACCAGGAAATGGGTCAGGCCGCAGCCCTGGATGCGCGTGAAATCATCAATAAAGCCATTGCTGAAAAAGGCCGAGCCAATGTCATTCTGGCTACCGGAAACTCGCAGCTTACTTTTTTAGAGGCGCTGCGCAACCTGGACGGGATTGACTGGTCAAAAGTAAACGTCTTTCATATGGACGAATACCTGGGTATTGACCCCAACCACCGGGCCAGCTTTCCCCTGTTTTTACACCGGCATTTTTTCGACTTCGTTACCCCAGGCTCGTTTTACCCGGTCCCCAACCAGCCGGATGATGTAGAGCAAGCGTGTCGAGATTACGAGGCTTTGTTGCGGGAATATCCGGCCGATATGGTCGCTCTCGGTTTTGGCGAAAATGGACACCTGGCCTTTAACGACCCGCCCTATGCCTTGTTTAACGACCCGGTCTGGGTCAAGGTTATTGAGTTGGCCGAGGCCAGCCGCAAGCAGCAGGTCGGCGAGGGGCATTTTGACTCGCTGGATGAAGTCCCCACCCACGCTATTACGCTGACCATTCCGGCCTTGCTGGCGCCCAGGTCTGTCCTGTGCATTGTGCCGGAAGCGCGAAAAGCGGAAGCGGTCCGGGCTTGTTTAACCGAACCTGTTAGCGAAGACCGTCCCGGTTCTATTTTACGTCAGGTAGAGCATGCGCAACTCTATCTGGATCGGGACTCGGCAGCCAAACTTTAATGCCAGCCTTCACCAGTCTGCCTGAATGAGGCAGAGAAAGGAGAGACGCCCATTGAACGATTGCCCGACCAGATGAACACCTCGCGTTGATGCATATCATATGGTAGGTGGGCCCTATATTGCATGGCCTATAATTAAGCAAAATTGGCAACTATTCAGCCTGCTGCAGAGCCGGACAGAATTTAGTAATTAGTGATTGGTAATTAGTAATTATGAATAACCAATAACTAATTACCAATTACCAGACATACCCCATAGTGGAATGGACTGAATAGTTATCAAAACTCAATGAAAAATCCCAAGGAGGATACTATTGTGAGTAAAAAACTGTTTCGTTTGTTGATTTTGGCGGCATTAATTTTAGTTTTGCTTCCGACCATAGCCGTTGCAGCGCCGCCGTTGCAAGGGGGCAACAACTACACTATTCAGGCCGATGACTGGCTCTCGAAGTTGGCGGATAAGGAATACGGCAATCCGCTGGCTTACACGGCCATTGTCTTTTATAACAACCAAAAGGCGGCAGAGGATGCTACCTTTAACCTGATAGAAGACCCTGACAACATTGAGGTTGGCTGGACAGTTTATCTGCCCACCGCAGAAGAAGCAAATGCCTATTTGATTGGCAACATCCCCGCCGGCAGCTACAACGAAGCGCCGCTGCTGGCGGACATGGTGGCCGCCGGCGCTCTTCCGCCCGTTGAGGAGCGCCTGCCCAATGAGCCGCTCATCATCCCCGTGGTTGAAGAGATTGGCCAGTACGGCGGCACGTTGCGCCGGGCTTTTCTGGGGCCGGGGGACCACAACAACTATACCCGCGTGGTCTATGACGCCCTGGTTCGCCACGCGCCGGACGGCAGCGAGGTCATCCCGCATATCGCCGCAGGTTGGTCGTCCAATGGAGATTTCACCCAGTGGACAGTGCGGTTGCGACCGGGAGCCAAGTGGTCCGATGGCCAACCCTTTACCGCCGACGACATCATGTTCTGGTACAACGACATCCTCTTGAATGAAGATTTGATGCCCAGCCTTCCGGTTTGGATGCAAAATGCAGACGGTTCGGCGGTCAAGGTTGAAAAGGTTGATGACTACGCCGTAAAGTGGACCTACAATGCGCCGAACACCGCCTTCTTGCTGGATTTGGCTAACAAAGATGGCGCCGACAAATCTATTAACAACTTAGCCTTTGCTCCGGCCCATTATCTAAAAGATTTCCATCCCAATTACGCTGATGCGGCTGACTTGGCCGCCAAGGTTGCCGCGGCCGGGTTTGATACCTGGGTAGAACTGTTTGCCGTAGAAGCCCTGCCCCACCTGAGCGGAAACCGCCCCAGCATGGCCGCCTGGGCGCCGGACGGCTCCAGCGTGTCCGACCCGGTTTTCACCATTGCGCGCAATCCCTACTACATTGGCGTAGACCCGGCCGGCAATCAGTTGCCCTACATTGACGAGGTTCGCTTTACCTTCTTTGCCGACAAAGAAGCCCTGAACCTGGCCGCCGTAGCCGGCGAGATTGACCTGCAAGGCCGGCACATCAACATGAGCGCCTACCCGGTTCTAATTGAAAACGCTGCCGCCGGCGGCTACCGCGTGGTCACCTGGCCCACCTTTGGCGGCTCCGATGCCGTGGTGATGTTTAACCAAACCTGGCAGGGTCCGGAAGCAGAGGCGTTTCAAAACAAAGATTTCCGTATCGCCCTGTCTTACGCCATTGATCGGAACGCGATCAAAGAGTTGGCCTTCCTGGGGCTGGGACAAGCCCGCCAGGGCGTACCGGCCCCCTTCCATCCCTACTATCCGGGCGACTAGTGGGCCTTTAAATATACCGAGTACAATCCGGCCCTGGCCAACCAGATGCTTGACGAAGTCCTGCCCAACAAGGACGCCGACGGCTTCCGCACGCTGTCGGACGGCTCTCCGCTGGACATTGAAATTGGCGTTGTGCCCCAGTTTGCAGTCTGGCCGGACATCGGGCAGTTGATTGTTGAAGACTGGGCCGATGTTGGGGTAAAGGCTCACATAGAATTGAGAGAGCGCACCCCCCACTTTGCTATGCGCCCGGCCAATGAGTTGATGGCCGAGATTTGGAACGAGGACACCACCGGCTTCCCCTTCAGTGGTCAACCCAAGTTTGACCCGCGCAGCGATCCGGCCCTAACCTTTGCTCCTCTAGTAGCAACCTGGTACAAAACCAATGGCGCAGAAGGTGTGGAGCCAACCGCTGAAATCAAGCAGTTGGTCGACATCATTGACGAGGCCAAGACTTCCGCGCGAGGTCGCCAGATTGAGCTGGCCCAAGAGTTGTTTAAGATTTGGGCCGACAACGTTTGGGAGATTGGCACCGTTGGTCTAACGCCCATGATCCAGGGCGTGGTTGTGGCTAATGCCGACCTGGTCAATGTGCCTGAGGTGGCCGGTAACGACTGGCCCCTGCGCACACCCGGCGATACCCGCCTGGAGCAATACTTCTATAAGCAATAACACCGTCATTTGAGAATCTGTCCACGCGGGCCGGTTATCGCCCGCGTGGACAGTTCTTGAAATGATGAATGATGAATGCGGAATGATGAGTCTTTTTGATTCATCATTCATCACTCATCACTCATCATTCAAAGAGGTTGGCCTATGCTGCAATACATTATTAAACGATTGTTGCTTTTGCCGTTCCTGCTATTTATCTTTTCCGTCATCGCCTTTATCTTGATCCAGGCCCCGCCCGGCGACTTTTTAACCAGCTACATGGCCGAGTTGTCCGCCTCGGGGTCGTCTGTGGACCGCGCCCAAATAGAGGCGCTGCGAGAACTGTACGGCCTGGATCAGCCCATGTATATTCAGTACCTCAAGTGGGTAGGGCGGTTGCTTCAGTGGGACCTGGGCGTATCGCTGGATTTTCAACGCCCGAATACAGAGCTAATTGGGGAACGACTGCTGTTAACCGTCCTTTTGGGGGCCTTTACCTTTGCCTTTACCTGGATAATGGCGATTCCCATCGGCATTCTCTCCGCTACCCGCCAGTACTCATTTTTTGATTATTTCTTTACCGTGTTTAACTACATCGGTGTGGCGACGCCCACCTTTATGACCGCCCTGGTGCTGATGTGGCTGGCCTTTAAATATTACGGTATCAGCGTCACCGGCCTCTTCTCGTCCGAGTATGTGGATGCGCCCTGGAGTTGGGGGCGGGTGGTCGACCTGCTTAAGCATATGTGGTTGCCGATGGTTATTTTGGGGATGGACGGCACCGCCCGGCTGGCCCGCGTTATGCGGGCCAATTTGCTGGACGAACTGAAAAAACCCTACATGGAAATGGCCCGGGCCAAAGGCATGTCGGAGTTTAAGCTGGTGATGAAGTATCCCGTGCGACTGGCTATCAACCCGTTGGTCAGCACCATCGGCTGGTACTTTCCCTTGCTCTTCTCCGGCAGTGTCATTGTCGCCACGGTTATGAACCTGCCCACCATCGGCCCGATGTTGCTGAGATCGCTGATTAGCCAGGATATGTTTTTGGCGGGCAGCATCATCCTTATTTACATGTTCCTGGCCATTATCGGGACGCTGATATCGGACATTTTGTTAGTCTGGCTTGATCCTCGCATCCGTATGGAGGAGTCGTAGGGCAATGATGAATGATGAACGGGGAATGATGAAGAACAGACTCCCGCATCTGAGTGAAAGCGTGGTGAAATATGACTGCCGGTCATGAGAGTAAATCTCCACTATCCGGCCCCGACGCTGACCGGCTTGCGGTTGAAGAGTTGAGCGGCGCTTTAATTGGCCTGGCCAAGGATGCCGAGGCTATCTACGTAGCCCCCAACTGGAAACTGGTCTGGTGGCGATTTAAAAAGCATCGCCTGGCTGTTTTTAGCGGGTTCATTCTTATCTTCATTATCATCATCGCCTTGTTTCCCGATTTCTTTAGCACCCAGGACCCCCAGGAAAGCAGCGCCACCGGCTCCTTTATTCCGGTGCAAGGGGTTCACTTTTTTGACGAAGACGGCTTTGTCCCCTTTGTGTACGGCGTAGAAGGGCAGCGCAACCCTGTATCGCGCCGGATGGAGTGGCAAATTGATGAAACCAAAAAAATACCGGTACAATTCTTTGCCGCCGGATATTCTTACAAGCTGTTGGGGCTGATTCCAACAGACATTCACCTGTTGGGGGTGGCCGAGGACAGCGCAGGAGCAATCCATCTGCTGGGCACCGACCGGCTGGGCCGGGACCAGTGGTCCCGCTTGATGCACGGGACCCGGGTTTCACTCTCTATTGGGCTGGTGGCCGTTATCTTTAGCATTTTCTTTGGCATCCTGCTGGGCGGCATTTCCGGCTACTATGGCGGCGTCATTGATTTGGTCATTCAACGGCTCATTGAAATATTGCAATCGCTCCCGCCGATTCCCATTTGGATGGCCCTGACCGCCGCCCTGCCCCGCGATTGGTCGGTGGAGCAGACCTATTTTGCCATTACCATTATTCTGTCCCTCATCGGCTGGACCACGCTGGGCCGGGAGGTGCGCGGGCGCTTCCTGGCTTTGCGCGAGGAGGATTTTGTGGTCGCCGCCCAACTGGCCGGATGCAGCCAGATGCGGGTAATCTTCCGCCATATGGTCCCCGCCTTTACCAGCCACATTATTGCCACCAGCACCCTGGCTGTGCCGGTGATGATTATCAACGAGACCTTCCTGAGTTTCCTGGGCCTGGGCCTGCGCCCCCCGGCCATCAGTTGGGGCGTGCTGCTGCAAGAGGCCCAAAACCTCCAGTCGATTGCCTTAGCCCCGTGGCTGCTCCTGCCGGGCCTGGCGGTGATTATCACCGTCCTGGCCCTGAACATTCTGGGCGATGGCTTGCGCGATGCGGCTGATCCGTATAGTTGATGGGTTGTGGCATAGGTTATTCATGCAGCCGCTGATTGGCGGCGTTGGGCGGCACAAGATAATTCGCTGAGGTCATCTAGCTGAATCAGTTGCAAAGCCAAAAAATCGTTGATAAGATGTCGATAACGCATCTGCAAGATAAGCGATATTTTATAAACCATAAATAAAGGAGAGTATTACAATGAAAGATCTAAACGCAATTTTAAGTAACGCTGTCACCGCCGGTAACGTCCCTTTTGTGGTGGCAATGTCAGGAAATTCAAGTGGCGTCACCTGGTCTGGCGTGGCTGGTGAACGGGTCCCGGGTTTGGCTGCGACTGAAGACACGGTCTTTCGCATCTTTTCAATGACCAAAGCGGTAGGTTCCACCGCGGCGATGATCCTGATTGATCGTGGCAAACTCAGTCCTGATACGCCTGTTGAAGAGATTCTGCCTCAATTTGCAGATATCAAGGTTTTAGATGGGTTTAACGGTGACACGCCACGTCTCCGCGCACCGAAGATTAAGGCGACTGTGCGTCATCTTGCAACCCACACCTCGGGCTTTGCCTATGAATTTTGGAACAGCGACATACCAAAATATATGGAAGCCACGGAACACCCCTCCATCATTTCCGGTTTGAAGGCATCGCTTAACTACCCGCTTGTTTTCGAACCGGGCGAACGCTGGGACTACGGCATCGGCATTGACTGGCTCGGCCAGATTGTTGAGGCCGTCGATGGCCGTCGCATCGATGCCTTTTGCCGCGAGGAAATATTCGATCCGCTTGGCATGTCCGACACGAATTTTGAAGTTACAGATAATATGGCGAAGCGCCTTGCCGTCGTCCAGGCTCGGGGTGAAGATGGTCAATTTGCTGATTTTGAGCTGGCACCACCGTCAAATCCAGAATTTTATGGTATGGGTCATGCCCTTTATTCTACTGCGCCCGATTATATGCGGTTTGTGCGCATGTTCTTGAATAAAGGTCAGTTGGACGGCAGCCGTATCTTGAGCGAAGCCGGTGTGGAAACGATGCTTGCTAACCATATTGGCGACCTTCGCGTGGGCAAGTTGACGACGGCTGCCCCACCGATAACTGCTGATGCCGAGTTCTTCCCCGGCTTTGAGAAAACTCACAGTCTTGGGTTTATGCGAATGGAAGAAGATGTGCCAGAGATGCGCGCGGCCGGTTCGCAGGGCTGGGCCGGCGTACTCAACACCCATTTCTGGTTTGACCCGGCGCGCGACGTGGCCGGTCTCATTATGACCCAAACCCTGCCGTTCGTGGAACCGCGTTTTATGGAGCTTTATGAACAGTTTGAACGGGCGGTTTATGCTAACGCGGGCTAACTTTACTATACACTTTGTTGGTGCAGCAAACCTGAAAGAGCGCTAATAGATTACAGCCGCGTAGGTTGGGTCGAGGCACGAGACCCAACACCTTCCGGTGCGGCGCAACATCTTGTTGGGTTTCACCTTTGTTCAACCCAACCTACGGCTGCTAAATTATGTTAATTAAGCCGCGTAGGTTGGGTCTCGTACTCGACCTAACACCTTCCGGCGTGGCGCAACATCTTGTTGGGTTTCACCTTCGTTCAACCCAGCCTGCGGCTGTAACAGATATCGCACCGGCTAAAGTCGGCATAGTATGGGTTACGGATAGATATCGTAGCCATCAAAATCAAAGACGTATTTCAATAAGCTCGAGGGTTAAATGAGTTTGAATCTTTCTTTATATGCGGACGAACTGTCCAATTTGTGTAACGCCTACGGAGTAGAGCGTCTGGAGTTGTTTGGGTCCGCCTCACGCGGCGATTTTGACCGGAAAGAGAGTGATCTTGATTTTCTGGTAGATTTCAGAGATTCTCATCCTTTGGGAGCTTTTGATCGATATTTTGGATTAAAGGAGGATTTGGAACGACTCTTTCAACGGCCAATTGATTTAATAGAGGTAAAAGCTATCAACAACCCATACTTTCGGCAGGCAGTTGAAAAGGATAAAGTTTTAGTCTATGGAACTTGAAATAAAGAAGCTGATTTACGATATTGACCAAGCCATTGAATTGATCACTGATTTTACTAAGGGCAAACAATTAATGGATTACGGAACTGACCCACTACTACGTTCAGCAGTGGAACGGCAGTTTGAGATTATTGGTGAAGCTCTAAATCGGCTAAAACGAATTGATCTGGATACAACGGCGCGGATTAGTGACTATCAGCGGATTATTGGTTTTCGGAACATTTTGGCCCACGGATATGATATTGTATCAAATGACCTGGTATGGGATATTGTGTTGAACAAACTTCCGAAGCTGCGTCGGGAGATTGACGAAATAAAGCAAGCTTTTGAGATATAGAGATTTTGATCGTTACAGCCGCGCAGGTTGGGTCGAGGCGCGAGACCCAACACCCTCCGGTGTGGCTAAAAAATGATAAATTATTTGCAAAGGAGCGTTTCGATGAATTATTTACCTGGCGTTACATCACATAGCATTGCAACTGATCGTTTAACCATGCACTATCTGGCCTATGGGCCTGAAGATGGGGTTCCTGTTATTCTCATTCACGGGAATCTGGCTACAGGACGTTTTTTTGAACACCTCATGCCCAATGCGCCAACGGGCTACCGTTTTATCATGCCCGATATGCGCGGCTTTGGCGATACGGAGCGCGTCCCCATCGACGCCACACGCGGCTTACGCGACTGGTCGGATGACACATATGCCCTGGCGCAAGCCTTAGGGATCAGCAGTCCCGTTCATTTGGCGGGTTGGTCAACGGGCGGCGCCGCTATTGCAGCGTATGCCATCGATCGACCCAACGAAGTGGCCTCGCTCACGTTTATTGACCCCGTTTCTCCTTATGGCTTTGGCGGTACCAAGCCGGACGGCGCCCCCTGCTTTCCGGATTGGGCAGGTTCGGGCGGCGGCACGGGCAATCCGGAATTTGCCCAAAGATTGGCGGACAATGACCGTTCGACTGACTCTCCACTTTCGCCGCGAAACGTCATAACCTCATCCTATTGGTTGCCCGATCATGAAGAACCGGCCGATCGTCTCGATATACTTTTGGATGAAGTACTCAAATCGGAGACGGGGGATGATGGCTATCCCGGCGATTTCACCACTTCTGAGAATTGGCCCGGCATCGCCCCGGGCACACGCGGCATCCTCAATGCGCTTTAGGGCAAATATTGCGAGTGGTTTGATATTGTGACCATTGACCCTAAACCCCCCGTGCTGTGGACGCACGGCACAGCCGATATCGTTGTCGCTGATGGCTCTGCCTGGGAGATGGGGACGCTGGGTCAAATGGAGATTGTACCCAATTGGCCGGGTGAAGACGT
>JAJRVO010000747.1 GCA_024277275.1 Chloroflexota bacterium | reverse complement strand
GCTTAGTAATGTAGTTGGTTACACCAAAATGTTTGGCTTTCATGGCTATGGTCTCGTTGCCATAAGCTGACATTAAGATCATTTTTAATTTGGGTTGGTGTTGGGTTAAAGACTGCATCAATTGCAGGCCATTCATATCAGGCAGCATCCAATCTGTAATGACCAGATCAAAAGGTTTTGCCCTGTGAAGCGCCAGCGCTTCACTGCCCGAATTGCAAATTTCAATTTCGTAATCCGGCCCCAACTCAACTAAATTTTCGGCCAGAAAAAAGGCCAGACCGGGTTCGTCATCAATTAGAATGCGCTTTTTCATTTCTATCACCTGTATGTCCGCGACAATTCTAAAGGGGTTGCAATGTAAGGCACGCTCTTACATTAACATGAGATGTTCAAGGAACAATTACGCGGAATTGCCCTACATCATCTACTATATCAGATTTCCTCAATTCTGAATGACCCAACATTGACCCAAAATATGCCCATTTTTGGGACAAAAGTGATATCAAACAGGTTTAGATGATTAGCGGAAGCGGTATAATTATAAAACGCAGTGCAGCTATCAGAATTTTGGGACAAAAATAGAGAAAAAGTGGTATACTTGGATAAAGGATTATCATTACCGCAGAACTGCTCGCTGGTTATTTCTGCGAGGTTTTTAACGGTGACAGTGAATTGACGCCTTGGAGAAATTAAAGTATGACAGAGCACAATAGGAATAACCATAAAGTAGAAAACCAAACTTACCAGTCTAACATGATCTTTGTGGTAGATGACGACGCCGCTTTATTGCGGTTGATCCAAAAAAATCTAAAACGGGCCGGCTTTAAGACCACGGGCGCTTTGAACGGGACTGAGGCCGTTGCCCAAATAATTAACCCCCCCCCCACACTACTGCTACTAGATTACCAACTGCCAGACATGACCGGCCGGCAGGTTATAGAGGCGCTCAGTGAGCGGCAATGCCATGTGCCCTTTATTGTTACCACGGGCTTTGGTGATGAGCGGGTGGCGGTAGAATTAATGAAACTTGGCGCCAGGGATTATTTGATAAAAGGGACCGGTTTTTTGGACCTTTTAATTCCGGTGGTGCAGCAGGTAGTTGAACAGTTAGCCGCCGAGAACCGATTGGCTGTAGCCGAAAAAGAGTTGCGGACAAGCGAGGAACGCTTTCGGCTTCTTTATGAACAGGCCCCGCTTGGTTATCAGTCATTGGATGAAGATGGCTGTTTGATAGAGGTTAATCAAGCCTGGCTTGACCTGTTTGGGTACAATCGTAACGAGGTGATTAGTAAATGGTTTGGCGACTTTTTGACCCCGGAGTATGTGGATTATCTCGAAGAGAGATTTTTGCGTTTTAAGGCGGCCGGCCAAATCCACGATGTAGAATTTGAGGTGGTGTGCAAAGATAAAACCCATCTAATTGTGTCGTTAAACGGCAGGATAGGGTTTGATGAACATGGTGATTTTCAACAGACCCATTGTATCCTTCAGGATATCACCGAGCGTAAACAAGCCAGAGAAGAGTTGGCCCGCCGAGTTGACGAACTGGATACGTTGAACAAAATTGGTCAGGCTATTAACTCTACCCTGGATTTGCAAAAAATTCTGACACTTATCACTGAGTGTACAACCCGGCTGCTGGGCGTGGTCGCAGCATCGGTGGCTCTTTACGACAAATCCAACGGTGATTTATGGTTTGCTGCCGCCTCTGGTGAAGGAGCAGATTTTGTGCAGGACAAACGGTTGACGATGGGCCAAGGTATTGTGGGCCAAGTGATCCAGCATAACGAGCCAATGCTGGTCCCAAATGTGGCTGAGGACCCTCGCTTCTATGCCAACTTTGACCAGGAAAGCGGCTTTAAAACCCGCTCAATTCTTTGCGTACCCTTGCAGACTAAGGGCCAGGCTATTGGCGCTATTGAAGCGCTGAACAAAACTGATGGCTTCTTTGACAAGGAAGACCGGCGGTTGTTGAATTCTCTGGCAGCGTCGGCAGCTATCGCTATTGAGAATGCTCGCTTGTACCAGCAAGCTCAACAGGAAATTGCCGAGCGTAGGCAAGCAGAAGTGTCGCTGCGGGAAAGCGAGGAGCGTTTCCGCTCTGTGGTAGAAACTGCCAATGACGCTATTATTGCTATTGATAGCCAAAGCCAAATAATTTCCTGGAACAAAGGCGCAGAAACAATATTTGGTTACCCGGCTAATGAAGCAATTGGGCAGCCGATGACTTTGTTAATCCCCAAACGATTCAGAGGCAACCATCAAAATAGTCTGTCGCAAGCAGCTTCAGGGGAGGCGTCAAACATTATTGGAAAAACGGTTGAGTTGATCGGGCTAAAAAAGAGCGGCGACAAATTTCCCCTGGAACTTGCCCTGACCACCTGGCAATCGGGAGAAGAAGTTTTCTTTACCGGCATTATCCGCGACATCACCGAACGCAAGCAAGCAGAGACCGAACGGGAACGCTTGCTAAAGGCCGAACGAGAACAGCGCCTCCAGGCCGAAACGCTGGCCGAGGTAACACTGGCCCTCACCTCTCAGATAAGCCATAAGGACGTGCTGGATGAAATCTTGCGCCAGATGCAGCGGTTGGTCTCTTATAAAACTGCCAATATTATGTTGGTAGAGGGCGATGTTATGCGTATTGCTCGCTGGTATGGCTACCAGCCTTTTGGCATTGATAACTTTATGGACAACCTGATACAACCATTGGCCGATTTTGCCGTGGACATCAAGGCAATTCAGTCACGACAACCCATAGTTATTCCAGATACGCATCAAGACCCTCGTTGGGTGGTTATTGCCGAGACGGCCTGGATTAGATCGTCTATGGTGGTGCCCATTTGCCTGCAAGACCGGGTGCTGGGATTGCTCCGACTGGACGGTGATACACCTGCCCATTTCTCTAGTGAGGACGCCGAACGCCTACAGCCGTTAGCCAATGCGGCCGCTATTGCCCTGGAAAATGCCCGGCTATATGAACAAGCCCAACAAGAATTAGTTGTGCGCAAGCGAGCGGAAGAGGAAGTCCGTCGTCGTAACCGGTAGCTGACTTTGCTTAACCGGGTTATTGAGGCTTCAGCCGCCGCTTTAGGGCCGGAGGAACTGCTGGAAACGGTTTGCCGTGAGTTAGCCCTGGCTTTTAATGTGCCTCAAGCTGCCGCCGCTCTGCTTAACGAAGAAAAAACCGAGGCGGTGGTAGTAGCCGAATATCTATCTAAGGGCCGGCCAACCGCTTTAAACCACGCTATACCCGTTGCCGATAACCCCTCGTTTCAATACCTGCTTGAGCATCGAAGGCCGTTGGCTGTAGAAGACGCCCAAACCAATCCGCGCCTGGCTCCAATTCACCACATAATGCATCAGCGCGGTGTTTCTTCGCTGCTTATTTTGCCTCTTACCATCAAGGAAGATGTTGTAGGTAGTTTGGGCCTGGATGCAATTGAGCCGCGTTCTTTCTCAATTGAAGAGGTTAACCTGGCCTGGAGCGTGGCTGATCAAGTAGCCGGAGTACTGGACAGAGCGCGGTTAACCCAAACCCATCAACATTTAATCACAGCCATTGAACAGACCACAGAGAGCGTGGTTATTACCGATACAGAAGGAGCCATTATCTACGTTAACCCCGCATTTGAGCAGAACAGCGGCTATAGTCGCGCCGAAGTGGCTGGTCAGAATCCACGTATCCTCAAGAGTTACCGTCAAGGGGCAACCTTTTACCAGGCATTGTGGGATACAATCACGTCGGGACAGGTGTGGCACGGGAGGTTTATCAACAAAAAGAAAGATGGCAACTTATACACCGAAGATGCTACAATTACCCCAATACTGGATGAAGACGGAGCTATTGTAAATTATGTTGCCGTAAAACGTAACGTGACCCGAGAGTTACAATTAGAGGAACAGTATCACCAGGCCCAAAAAATGGAAGCGATTGGTCGATTAGCCAGCGGTGTTGCCCATGACTTTAACAACCTGCTAACGGCAATTATGGGACACAGTGGATTGGCTCTGCGTGTGGTGCCTCCCGATAACTCTGTGCATAGCGACCTTGAGGGCATCAAACAGAATGCTGAACGCGCGGCGGGTCTTACCCGCCAACTGCTGGCCTTTGCCCGCAAGCAGGTTGTTCACCCCATTGTCTTAAACCTAAATGATCTGGCCCTTAATTTAGACAAAATGCTTCGGCGTCTCATTAGTGAAGATATTGAGTGAGTGACGCTGCTTGATCCAGACCTGGCCTGGATTAAAGCTGATGCGGGTCAACTAGAGCAGGTTTTGCTTAACCTGGTTGTTAATGCCAGGGACGCTATGCCTGATGGCGGCAAACTGGTTATAGAGACAACCAACGTAACCTTGGGCCGGGATCATATGAGCCGGCACGCCGAGGTTATCCCCGGCGAGTACGTGATGTTGAGAGTCAGCGATACCGGCATCGGTATGGCCGAGGAGATTAGGGCGCACATTTTTGAACCATTTTTTACCACCAAAGAAATGGGTAAAGGGACCGGCTTGGGACTGGCTACTTGCTTTGGAATTGTCAAGCAGAGTAACGGCCATATTGAGGTTGATAGTGAACTTAACCAGGGCACAACCTTTAAAATCTATCTGCCGCGCTCCGAAGAAGCAGCCAGTTTTTTAGCCGGCCTTGCTAAAGACGGCGACTTTCCACGGGGAACGGAAACGGTGTTAGTGGTTGAGGATGAGATGTTGGTTAGGGAGTTGGCCGTGCGTACATTGCGTGGTCAAGGGTACACTGTGTTGGAGGCTACTAACGGAGAAGAGGCCCTGCGGATGGCTCGCGGACAAGAGGGACATAATATACATCTTCTTTTGACCGATGTGATTATGCCCCGGTTAGGGGGTAAAGAGTTGGTCAATCAACTTAAAACTGAGCGTCCCAATCTCAAGGTTATGTTTATGTCGGGTTATGCCGATAAAGACATAGTTCGAGATCAGGTATCAGGCGCTCAGGCTGTGTTTTTACAAAAGCCCTTTTTGCCTGAAACTTTAGCATATGAGGTGCGTAACGCGCTGGATGTATGAGGCGGAAAGTAACCGTTTTTACTCTGCTTCATCGCTTGCAAACTTATATCCCACCCCGCGTACGTTGATAATGTAGGTTCCTTCATTTGGGGTATGGCCTAGTTTTTTGCGGAGTCGCCCTATATGGCTTTTAAGCAAGTCTCGCGCTTGAAAAGAATCAACCTTTTGACCATATATCACTTCGGCCAGTTCTTTAAAGGTATAGGGGTGGTTGGGGCGTTTCATAAGTATGGCTAACAAACGGAACTCGGTGGGGGTAAGGGGAATCGGTTGACCGCCTTTGGTAACGGCCATCGATTCCATATCTACTGTTAAACCATAAACCTCTAATTGGTGTTTGGCGGGGTGAGCGGGTAAAGAAATAGAACTTTCTACAAGAATTTGGTCTTTATCGCCGGGCTGCTCCGTTTGTTTGCTGCTTAAACCAAGACTGCTGGCCAGTAACTGCGCGGCCATTTTTTGTTGTACCTTTTGACGGCGACGGGCCATAGCTTGCTTAACGCTATGCAGTAGTTCGTCAATATCATACGGTTTTAGCAAAAAATCGGCGCTGCCACGGCGCATAGCTTCAATGGAAGTTTCCAGGGTAGCGTGGGCGGTAAGCATAATCAGTTCCGGCACATCGGCCAGTTTTTGAACGGCGGCCATTAACTCCAGGCCGTTAAGACCGGGCATTTGAAAATCAACAATCACCAAATCAACCGGCGTTTGCTGCAATAGGTTCAGCCCCTCCCGGCCATCGGCGGCAGTATAGACCTGATACCCATCTTCTTCCAGTTCTTCGGTTAAAAAGTAACGCAGGCTGGCTTCATCATCAACAACCAGAATTGTTTTTATTTCAGGTAATTCCATTATCGCCCTCTAAATCAATTGGCAGGTAAACCGTAAAGCGACTCCCTTCATTGGGTTGGCTGTCAATCTCAATTAAACCCCCATGGGCCTCTATAATGCTATAGCTAATGGAAAGCCCCAAACCGGTGCCGGTTTCTTTTGTAGAAAAAAAGGGTTCGTAGATTTTATCCATAATCTCGGGCGGTATACCCACTCCACTATCAACCAGGATGGCAACAATAAAGCTGTCGTCAGGTGAATGGCTAGAGGTTAGTTTTAAGTGTCCCCCATTGGGCATAGCGTCAACAGCGTTGAGAATCAAATTGAGAAAGACCTGTTTGATCTGATCCGGCACAACCTGGATAGCGGGTAAATCCGGGGCCAGTTCAAGCGAGGTTTCAATATTGCTATGCTGAAACTGTTTGCTAACCAGGTCTAGAGTTTCTTGCAGTAACTGGTTAAAATCTGCCGACTTTTTACCAATTCTGCCGGGACGGGCAAAATCCAGAGCGCGGGTGGTTGTGTCAATTAATCGTTCAACTTCTTTTACCAATGCCGCCACATAATTCTGTCGCTTTTTGTCGTCTAGTTTGGGGCGACCCAGCAAGCGTAACCCGCTACGCAAGGCTTGCAGGGGGTTGTTAATTTCATGAGCCAGCGAGGCGGAGAGTCGACCCAGAGCCGAGAGTTTTTCTGCCTGTAATAGTTGAACCTGCATTTTATTGGCCTGGGTAATATCTTCTAGTACGTGAATAATTTCTACAGGTTCATCTGTTTGTTCCACCGTGGTGTTGTCTTGGTCTACGGGGGCGTTTGGCTTGTAAAGAGAAAAGGTTCTAACCCTAAAGTGTTTTCCCAAAGCCCATGATGGCGAGGCAAACTCTGCGGAAGAAAAGGTCTTTTCGTTGAATTCTTCTTGTCTCTTGCCGGGGGGGGCTAATTGACAAAAAGTGCATCCTTGCCCACCAGCATCTATCTTGGAAGCCGGTTGTTGAAGCAGCTTTTCGGCGGTTGTGTTTAGCCAGGTAGCCATAGTTTGGTTAACTTGCGTAATATCCCCGTTATGAGCGTGATGGATCAAAAGACCGTCGTCAATTGTATTAAAGACGGCTTCCCATTTTTGCCGGGCCAGATTGAGGATTTCGTATAGATGTCGATTTTCCAGGCCAACGGCTAAATAGCTACCGGCCAATAGCAAAAAATCCATCTCATTGTTGTTAAAATAGCGGCCCTCGTCTTTGGACAGGCTCAATACGCCTACCTGGTGTCCTTCTGTTTGAAGCAAAATGTGCAAAACATTTGCCTGATTAATATCTGTGGTTGAAGCGGCCTGCGCATCAAGAGCAAACCAGATGTTGCTTTTGGGGGTAGGCCAAACATCGGGGTCTGGTAAGGCGGGGGGCTGGCTAATGTGAGCCAATAAAACCGGCGACTCATAAAGTCGGGTTTCGCTTGACGGAAGGAAAATTCGGGCGTCTGGCGCTAACCACAAGGCTATATTTGTGGCTCTGGTTTCTTGACGGGCAATCTCCAAAGCCGACTCGGCCAGCGATTCCAGACTTTGCTCTGTTACCAGCCGATGGCTGAGACTAATCAACGGCAGGTGAGTTTGTAGTCTGGCATAGTCCTGGCGCAACATACGTCGCTCTAAAACTCTGTTAATTGCCATAATTAATTTTTGATCGTCAAAAGGCTTTAGTAAAAACCCTTCGGCGCCCAAATCTTGCGCTCGCACGGCTGCTTCAAGCGTGGCGTAGCCGGTCATCATGATGGCGCTAATATGAGTGTATTGGTCGGCTACGTATTCAAGTACAGTTAAACCATCCATGCCCGGCATACTAATATCAAGCAAGAGCAAATCGTAGTTATCTTGAGCCAAAGCATTAAGCCCTGCCTCTCCATCAGAAGCTGTTTGCACAGAAAAACCTTCTGCCAATAAAGCGGCTTTGCAGAAGGTACGGATAGACTCTTCATCATCCACAATTAGCACTTTGGTATCAAAAAGCATAATAGATAACCTTTTTGTTTAAGGGTGATGTATAACGAATGTTGGAATGTGGATTTTAACCAAGTTCAGTATAGCATACTCATACTCTGGGAACAATAAGACTGCAATACTAGACTTGTTTCCAAATAAAGTGTCTTACAACAATAGAACGCAGATAACGCAGATAGCGCAGATTTTT
>JAJRVO010000746.1 GCA_024277275.1 Chloroflexota bacterium | reverse complement strand
TTTAAGAAACACGCTCTTAGAACTGAACAGCCCTGACTTTGGCCCCGTAGAGTTGAACGGACGGCACGCGGCAGACCTCAACCGCAATCCCATTTTACTTAAGCCTCTCACCGGAAGCAAAACGCCGCCGCCGCTGGTCAAAAATCTTGCGGCTGACCTGCCGGCAGAGGAAGAACAGTGGCTGGTTGCGCTGGTGGGATGGGAGATTTTGTACCGGATTATAACCCGTTAACCGCTACACCCACTAATCTAACGACACATACCGCCGGCCCGGCATCGGAATTAACCGGGGAACCTGCCGCCGGTACTCCTCATAAGCCGCGCCAAACTGGGCCGCCAGACGACGCTCCTCATAGATAGAGCCGATATAAAAGTAAAGCGTGAACAGAATGTAGGCCGTCAGGGTGTTGGTCGTCATGGCCGGGGTAAGCCACAGAAAAATAATGGCGAAGGTGTAGAGCGGATGGCGCACCCAGGCGTAAAAACCTCCCAAGTTCAACGGGCCGCTTCCGGCGGGGTTGCCGGCCATTAACTGGGTCAGTCCAAGAAAATGAAAGGGTCCGGTCTGCAACAGCGATATCCCCGCCGCCAACAGAGCCAGAAGTTGAATCCCCACCATCAACCCCTGCCACGGTGATGGAACCACGTACAGTGTTTCACTGGGCAGTAACCCCATCATAGCCAGCATAGGCAGCAAACTAACAACTGCAAAGATATTGTACGCCAGCCGATACCAGCGGTCTGCGCTTGGTCCAAACACTCGCCGCGCCCAGGCTTTGATTGACGCGCCGGCCAGCCAGCTATGGAGTACGGCATAGAGCGCAAAAAAGATTGCCAACGCTAAAATACTGCTAATAATATTTATCATATGATAATCTTTTCATCAACAATTCAAAACGACAGGTGTTCTGTCCGGGCAATGATCTCATCCTGCAAGGCCTGGCCCAGATCGCAAAAGTAGTCGCTGTAGCCGGCCACGCGGACAATCAGGTCGCGGTGCTGTTCCGGGTTTTGTTGGGCCGCGCGCAGAGTGCCGGCATCTATCACGTTAAACTTAATGTGATGGCCGTCCAGCTTGAAATAGGTACGCACCAGATGAACCAGTTTATCCAGATCGTCATCGTCCTTGAGCAACTGGGGCGTGAACTTTTGGTTGAGCAGCGTGCCGCCGGTACGCACGTGATCCATCTTAGCCACCGATTTGATAATTGCGGTTGGGCCGCGCCGGTCGGCTCCCTGCACGGGAGAAATGCCTTCAGACAGGGGCTGTTCCGCCTTGCGTCCATCGGGGGTGGCCCCAATGACCGAGCCAAAGTAGACGTGGCACGTTGTCGGCAGCAGGTTGATGTGATAGGCGCCGCCTTTAGTGTTCTTTCGACCCTCGACGGCATTGAAATAGGCTTCAAACACGTCCACCATCACTTCGTCGGCGTAGTCGTCGTCGTTGCCGTATTTTGGGGTTTTGTTTAACAACATCTGGCGCACCCGCTCGTGACCGGCAAAATCATCATGCAGGGCAGCCAACAGGTCGCCCATTGACAGGTTTTTTTGCTCAAAAACGTGATGTTTGATGGTCGTCAGGGCATCGGCCATTGTGCCCAGACCAACGCCTTGAATGTAGGTGGTGTTGTACCGCGCCCCGCCGTCGTGGTAGTCCTTGCCGGTGGCAATGCAGTCATCAATGAGTAGCGACAGGAAGGGGGACGGGATGTAGTTGGCATACAGCCGCTCGATGACGTTGTTGCCCCTGGCTTTGATATCGATAAAGTAGTTAAGCTGTTTTGTGTAAGCCTCAAAGAACTCGTCAAAGGTTTTAAATTGGGTCGACTCGCCCGTCTCCAATCCAATTTGCCGCCCCGTCCGGGGATCGACGCCGTTGTGCAGGGTGATCTCAAGCACTTTGGGCATGTTAAAGTAGCCGGTCAGGTTGTAGTTTTCCTTGCCAAACGCGCCGGTTTCCACGCAGCCGCTAGTGCCGCCGTTGCGGGCATCGACCAGAGATTTGCCCTGTCGAACCATCTCCTCGACCACCAGGTCGGAATTGAAGATGGAGGGCTGACCAAAGCCCGTCCGAATGACGCGGGCCGCTCGCTTGACCAATCTGTCGGGGTTCTTTTTGCTGACTTGCACCGAAGAGCTGGGCTGCAAAAGCCGCATATCCTCAATTACGTCCAGCACCAGGTAAGTGACCTCGTTGACGGCATCGGAACCGTCGCTATTGAGGCCGCCGGAGTTGATTTGGGCAAAATCGGTGTAGGTGCTGCTCTCTGCGGCGGTGACGCCCACCTTGGGGGGGGCGGGCTGGTTGTTGAATTTAATCCAGAAACAGTGCAGCAGTTCTTCGGCCCGCTCGCGGGCGAGGGTTCCGTCCGCCTGTCCTTTCTGGTAGAAGGGATTCAAATGCTGGTCCAGGTGGCCGGGGTTAAAGGCATCCCAGGGATTGAGTTCGATGGTTACACCCAGGTGTACAAACCAGTAATATTGCAACGCCTCCCAAAAATCTCTGGGGGCGTGGGCCGGGACGCGGGCGCAAATTTCGGCGATGCGTTCCAATTCTTGCTTTCTCTGCGGGTCGGTCTCTTGCTCCGCCAGCGCCCGCGCTTTTTCGGCGTGTCGTTCCGCAAAATGAATCAAGGCATCAACGCAGATGTCCATCGCCTTGAGTTCTTCCTGCTTGTCATAGGCTTCCGGGTCGTTCAGGTAGTCCAGTTTTTGCAAGCTCTGCTGAATCTCTTGTTTGAAGTCGAGAAAACCTTTGCGATAAATTTTGTCGTCAAGTACGGTGTGGCCGGGCGAGCGCTGCTCCATAAACTCGGTAAAGAGGCCGGCCTCGTAGGCTGCTTTCCACTCCTCGGTCATTTCCGCAAAGAGGATGTCGCGCATAGATTTGCCCTGCCAAAAGGGGATGATGGTTTCTTCATACACATGCCGGACTTGCGGGCTGACGGCAAAGGGTATCTTTTCCCGCGAGTTGAGGATATCGAGGTCTTGCAGGCTGTGGCAGCACAACTCCGGGTAGGTGGGCGTGGCTTTGGGGACTGGCCCCTTCTCGCCGACAATCAACTCGCCATCGTTAATGCAAACGGTCTTGTTTTCCATTAAATATTTAAAGGCCAGGGCGCGACGCACAGGCGCGGATACCGGCCCCAAATCCTGCCGGTAAAATTCGGTCATCAATTCGGCGCGCTCGGCTGAGATGGCGGGCGCGGCAGCCAGGCTTTGTTGCCTCAAGCGGGCGACTCGGTTACTTATAGGCATAATCAACCTCCTATTTTTACTTGCAAATCAAACTTTTGTAGAATTTGGGCAATCTCGGCCATCCGTTCATCCAAGGGGGGGCGGGTCTCGGACAGGCCGTAGACTTTGTGCAGCCGGTCATACTTGTCAATGGCCGTGTAGTGATAGGGCAGGATATCCACCCGTTTCAGATGGAGCGAAGTAGCCGCAAATGCCCCTGTTCGACGCAGATTCTCGTCGTCATCGTTTACCCCCGGAATAATGGGGATACGCAGGGCGATGTTGTGTCCTTGTTGCGAGAGCGCCTGCAAATTTTCCAGGATTAACTTGTTAGGGACGCCGGTAAATTTTCGATGACTGGCGTCGTCCATCAATTTGAGGTCGTACAGAAATAAATCGACATATTCCCGAATACTGTCCAACTTTTCCCAGCTTGCAAAACCGCAGGTGTCCACGGCGGTGTGGATCTCTTTTTCTTTGCAGGCCCGCAGGAGCGCCAGTAGAAAATTGCGCTGCAACAGAGGTTCCCCGCCGGAAAAGGTCACGCCTCCGCCGGATTCATCGTAAAAGGCGATGTCTTCTTCTATTTTTTCCATCACCTGGGCTACAGTCATTTTCTGGCCCACAATCTGGCGCGCTTCTGTGTAACAGGCTTCGACACACTGCCCGCAGAGCGTGCATTTTTGGCTGTCAGTCGAGGCCACACCATCCCCATTCCACGAGATTGCCTCCTGCTCGCAGCGAACAAGACAAGCATGGCAGCGGATGCACTTACCTTGACCAAATACTATCTCCGCCCCCACGGCCTGACTTTCAGGATTGTGACACCACCAGCAAGTCAGGGGGCAACCTTTGAAGAAGATGGTGGTCCGAATCCCCGGTCCATCGTGAATGGAGAATTTTTTTATATCGAAAACCAAACCTGTAATCAAAACTATCACCTAACCTGGACAAGCCAGAACCAAACAAGCGGGGAGTAGGAAGTAAGGAGTAAGAAGTAAGGGGAAAATCTCTACTCCCTACTCCCTACTTCCTACTCCCCGGATAACCTGAATTTTCTTGCCCAAAAAGCAAGGACTCAATTGATAAGATACTAATGATGAGCTATAACCTGCCGAAAAAGTTTTTGCCTGACCATTTATCTTTAACTATGCCATTTCTTGACAAGATTGCTGATATTCTTCCGATGGGCAATCAAGATAAAAAACACCACAATGGTTACGCCAATTACGCTTGACTGGGGACGGCCTATAGCTACGGCGACCAGGGGAGCAGTAAAGATAATCAGCAGGCCACTGGCGGTAAAGCGCCGGGTCAGGGCCGCAGCCAGGCCAAGCAGCCCAAACAAAACCAGGGTCAACGTGATATCGAATATGACGAGACCGCCCAGCGCAGCAGCGATGCCTTTGCCTCCCCGAAAACGCAACTGCACCGGCCAGATATGCCCGGCCACAACAGCCGATAGCGCCGCTACTGTGCCCGGCGCGCTCAGGTTAAAAGCAAAAGCCAGCCAAACAGCTAAAATGCCTTTGAACAAGTCGCCCAGAAAAGCGATGACAAAGCCCGTTGCGCCCAGGATTCTGCCGGTATTTTTGGCCCCGGCGGTTCCGCTACCCAGAGTGCGGATATCTTCACCCTTGCGGAAACGGACCAGATAGTAACCTGTGTTAAAACAACCCAGAGCGTAACTGATGAGAATGATGGTGATTTCTTTGCCTTCAAGCATCAGCGCCCAACTTTACCCATAACTAATGGCTCAATTTGCCAACGGACACTTTTAAGAGGCAGGTTGGGTTGAGCCAAAATCATTTTGATGACCCGCGCTATGTTGGGTTTCATTACCTGCTTTTAAGCATAAGATTAAGCGAAACCCCAATAGTTTTTTGAACAATCGCCAGGGTTCACCCATTCAACCCAACCTACTATTAAACGTGTACGGTAGCAAGGGTTTTTATATCGACAAAAAATTATCAGTCTTTCTTTGTAACAAATTTTGCCGGAGACCAATTTATGATTGATAATTTATACTCAGCACGATCACAAAGTAACATTCTGAAAGCCAGAGAATAGGACACAGATTTTCGCAGATAAACACAGATTATGGTAAAAAACTAAACAAAAATCTGTGAAATCTGTGTTCATTTGTATCCCATAAAAATGTTACTTTATGGCCGTTGGCAGTATACGATTGGATTTTGCTTGAGTACTCTTAATCGCAAATCCAAAATCCAAAATCGTTTTAGAGCCTATCCAGAAGCTTTTGTTTTTGCTCCTGAAATTCCTCTTCGGTAATGACGCCTTGTTCTTTTAACTGTCCGAGTTTTTCCAGTTTCTCAAATATGTCCTGAGAAGCGGCTTTCTCTTTTTCCAACGTCGATACAAATTCTTTACCTTCGTCAAAAGCCCCTTGATAGGCGCTCTTTGCCGCGCTTAAATCTATGTTTAAGAGATTGCCCCCAGACTCAAAGTGTTGAATAGCCACTTGAGCCACGGCGTAGGTTGACGCGCCGGACATCACCGACATCGACACGCCGCCCACCACAGTACCGATACCGGGAATGGCTTTGATAATACTGGCCCCAATTCTGGCGACAGTGCTGCCGGTTAGGGCGGCGACAAATGTTTTGCCGGTTGACATCGAGTAATCCACTTCGTACAACTTAGCCAGTTGGCTCAACATGTCAATTTGGATGGCTGTTACGGCAGTGAAGTCAAGCACCGGAATGGGGATCAAACCCGCTCCCATCGCCCAGATTACATGCGTTCTTACAATATTATTGGCTTCGCGTTTTTTCTTCATAGTATTGTCTCCTTTTTTATTTTGACGAAGGACGAAGGACGGGTGACGAAAGGGTTTTGGCAAGAAAGTAATCCTTCGTCGTTGGTCTAAATTTGTCAGCTTATTTCGACCGCTGTTTGAACCATCCCAAATTCTCTCAACGATCATAGTATACCAAATAGCCGGAGAAATATCGCCTATCGAAAGTTAGGGGAGGGGTTGGGAAATGGGTTTGGTGACTATTCAGCTATACCCCGCAAAGCAGCCTGATAGCCGGTAATTAGTAATTGGTAATTAGTAAATCAGGCCAATCTCTAATTACTATTTACCAATTACCCCTTATAAAGTATCATATTTTGTTCAGGCTGAATAGTTACTGGGTTTGCTAAAAATCCAACGCCTCCTTCAACTCCGCCACCGCCGACTCTGCGGCTGTTTGGGCCTGTTGACGCTGGTCATCGGTGAGGGCGAGTACGGTTTCGTCGTGGAGACAAGGAGGGTCAAAATCAGAGGCGATGGCCTTTGGCAAATCGTTGGAGAAGGTCTGGCCGCTCATCACGCCCCAGGCCAGAGTCCAGGTGCGAGGCACAACGGCGCGGTCGTAGCCCCCGCCGCCGACGGCCAGCCAGCGGGGAGCAAGTTGGCGAATGCGCCGGAAGAGGACTTCAAAGCCGTAGGTGGTCAGAGCAAGGTGGGTCAAGGGGTCGCGCCAGTGGGCATCAACCCCAAGTTGAGCGACAACTGCATCGGGGGCAAAACGCTCGACCAGAGGCGGCACAACCTGGTCAAAGGCCCAAACAAAGGTTTTGTCATCGGTGTAGGGAAAGAGGGGAACATTGACGCTGAAACCCCGCCCGTCCCCCTCGCCAAGTTCGTCGGTGAAGCCGGTGCCGGGGAAGAGGTAGTGGCCCGACTCGTGGAAGGAGATGGTCAAGACACGGGGGTCGTTGTAAAAGGCCGCTTGCACACCGTCGCCGTGGTGGGCGTCAATGTCGATATAAGCCACCCGCCAGCCCTCGGCCAGCATGCGATGGATGGCGACCGCCCCGTCGCCAAATACGCAAAAGCCGGAGGCAAAATCTCGCCCGGCGTGATGCAGGCCCCCGGCAAAACTAAAGGCAACGTCGGCCTCATCTCTCAGTAGCAACTCGGCGGCAACCAGAGCCGCGCCAACCTTGAGACTTTCGCTTTCAAACATCTCCTCAAAAACCGGGTTGTCGCCCTCTCCAAAGTTGTAGCGGGTCGGATTGGCCATCAACTCGCCCCGGCTAAGGCGGCGCACAACGTTGATGTACTCGCGGGTGTGAAACATAGCTAACTCGTCGTCGGTGGGGGGGCGAGGGGGAACAATGCGAGTGTCCGGCGCATCAAAGGCGCCGTAGGCATGGAGCATCTCCCAGGTATCGCGCAAACGTCCCGGTCGCAAAGGATGGCCGGGGGGATGGCCGCCGGCCCACAGGGTTTTGTCGCCAATTAAAACTGTTCGAGGCATTGGTTTCTCCTCATATCAAATTATGACGATTTTCTAATTTCTTATGGTTTAAAATCTTGTCTCATACTTTGGTTGTGCTCAGTACAAGCCTGTAACCCGATGTTCAAGTTTTTTTGGAGCATACTTGAGCATAAAGTCGTTTTGCCTATACTTAGTAATGAGAATTAAATAACTGTCCCTCAACATTGTAATTGGTAAATGGTAATTGGTTATTAAGCCAATCCCTAATTACTAATTACCATTTACTGCGCTCTGAAATGAGACAGTTATTTAATCCCGATTCCTTAGTCAGGCTATTGTCAATTCGCTGGCAGATATGGGCATTGCGCTTATCGGCGCGGGCGTAGCTGCGGTGGGCGCAGCCGGTTATGGGCTGAGGCAATATTTTCGTTACCGCAACCGACGCTGCCCCGATTGCCGAACTACGATGGCACGCCTGGATGAGGTTTCTGATGATATGTACCTGGACTCTGGTCAAAAGGTGGAGGAGTGCGGAATTCATTCCGCTTTGAGTTGTTTGGCAGAATAAATTCTGCACTCCAGTAGCTTTACCCACGCCAAGTAAGAAATGTTCTTTTTTACATCTGCTCCGGCGTGCTCATTCCCATCAATTGCAGGGTATTGGCCAGGGTGGTTTTGGCCGCCTTGACCAGCTTGAGCCGGGCCGCGCTCAGGGCGGGTTCTTCAGGCATAACAACGCGGCAGTCGCGGTAAAAGGCGTGAAAGGCCGAGGCCAAATCTTGGGCGTAGTAGGTTAAGTGGTGGGGGGCCAGAGCCTTGACGGCGTGGGCGACAATTTGGCTCAGGCGCAACATTTGCCGGATTAGCTCCAACTCGGAGGGGTGGGTCAGCAGGGACACGTCGCCGCCCTCCATCGAGGCGCCTTCTGCCTCAGCCTTGCGGAAGATGCTGGCAATGCGGGCGTGGCCGTACTGCACGTAGTAAACCGGGTTATCGTTGCTCTGTTTGGCGGCCAGGGTCAGGTCCAACTCCATCTGGCTGTCGGCGGAGCGAGTCAGCAGCATAAAACGGAAGGCATCGGAGCCAATCTCCTCGACCACTTCCCGCACGGTGATAAAGTCGCCGGTTCGTTTGCTTTGGCGCACCGGCACGCCGTCGCGGGTGATGCTGACTAACTGGTAAAGCATGATTGTTATTTTATCCGAGTCTAGACCCAGAGCTTTAGCCACGTTTTTAACTCGTTTTACATGGCCGTGATGGTCGGCTCCCCAAACGTAAATGGCCCAATCAAAACCTCGTTTAGACAGCTTATCCCACACGTAGGCAATATCAGAGGCAAAGTAAGTGGTCAGGCCATCGGAGCGGACAATTACATTTTCTTTGTCGTCCTCATTCTCGCTGCGCAGCCAGACCGCCCCGTCGCGCTCCAGAATCATATTTTTGCTGCTCAACTTGTTAAAGGCCAGGCCATATGTGCCGTCATCAAACAGGC